>JAYRPK010000042.1:0-13062 GCA_041911195.1 Novosphingobium sp.
CCCTCTCCGCCGAGGTTGACGATCAGCCCCCGCCGCACCGGTTCGCGCTGCAGCAGTTCGTCCACCCAGCGGCCGACATGGGCGTAGCTGTCCGTATCGAGGAACTTCGATCCGCAATAGGCCTCCCCCCGCACGAAGTACCTCAGACAGCAGAAGTAAGCGATGTCGGCCACGGTGTATTGCTTGCCGCAGAAGTAGCGGTTCTCCGCCAGGTGCTTGTCGGCGACGTCGAGAATGCGCTTGGCTTCCATGGCGTAGCGGTTGATCGCGTATTCGAGCTTTTCGGGCGCCATGCGGTAGAAGTGGCCGAAGCCGCCGCCCAGTACCGGCGCGGTCGACATCTGCCAGTTGAGCCAGGAATAGCATTCCGCCCGCTGCAGCGAGCCCGCCTCGGGCAGGAAGGCGCCGAACTTTTCGGCCAGGTGCAGCAGGATCGCGCCGCTCTCGAACACCCGCACCGGCTTCTTGCCCGAGCGATCGAGCAGGGCGGGGATCTTGGAATTGGGGTTGATGCCGACGAAGCCTGAGCCGAACTGGTCGCCGTCCATGATGTTGATCATCCAGGCATCGTATTCCGCGCCCGTGTGCCCGGCCGCCAGCAGTTCCTCGAACATGATGGTGACCTTCTGGCCGTTGGGCGAGCCGAGCGAATAGAGCTGGAAGGGATGCTTGCCGCGCGGCAGCGTGGTCTCGTGCGTCGCGCCGGAGATCGGGCGGTTGCCGAAGAAGCTCTTCTTGCCCTTCTTCCACTTCCACACCTTGGGGACGTTGTATTCCTTTTCCTTCTTGCTCATCGCGGCATCTCCCATCGTCCGCACAGCTATGCAGGCACGCGAGGCCGATTGACAAGCGGCGCGTTCGGTCCTGCAATGCGGGGCAACGAATATGGGAGAAACGGGCATGAACGCCGAGTTCAAATACATCCCCGAACCGCGCGAGGTGCAGAGCAACCAGATGGTTCCCACCATCCGCGGCCAGTATCACACCTTCATGCTGATCCCGATCATGGAGCACCACACCCGCTGGTTCGACGCGGGGCCGGTGTCGATCGGGGTTGAGGCCCGCGCGCTGGGCGATACCGAAGCCAACATGATCTGCGGACCCTCGATCCACGTCTGCAATGCCAGCCGCAGCGAGGAATATGTTCGCTTCGACGTGTTCGGCCCGGTGCTGCACTATCACTACATCCACAATGACCGGGACGCGAACACGCTGTGGGGCTATGATCCGGACGTTAACGGCCCGATGATCCCCTGGGCGATCAACGCGCTGCACGATCGTCTCCCCACCCTGCTGCGCAATGCCGGGGCCTCCGACCTTGCCGCCAAGGTGGAGCGGATGGGCTGGGACACTTCGGTCCTAGACGAAGTCCAGCAGGCCTGCACAGAAGCGCTGAAGCCCAGCGAGCACGACTTCATCCGCGCCAAGGAAGGCATGGACTGGATGTATGCGTGGAAGGCCGTCCACCCGCAGTTCAACACGCTGGACGAGCAGGAATATTGAACAGGCGTTGACCCCCGGGGCAGTTACCCTGGCCGGGTCACCTCGTCGATCAGGCTGGTGATGCTGATGGTATCGCCGTCCAGCGGTGGCATGGCGGGCGGCGCGCCGTAGTCCTGCTGTTCGTGCAGCATTCCGGACATGTCGGCCGGGCCCGAATAAAGCCCGTCGAACCGCCGCCACTTGAACCGCCAGCGGTCGCCCTCGTCGACGAAGTGTTCGTAGTAGATGCCGATGGGGGCGAAGCCGGTGCCGTCCGAAAGGACGTTGCGCGCGGAGAAATAGGTGCGGGCCGATGCCGTGCCCTTGGCCTCGCCCCGGCCGACTTCCAGGATGGGGGTGCCAAGGCGGATCAGCAGGCGCTGGAAGTTCGCCTCGAACAGCGCCTTGTTCTGGGCGACGATCTCCTCGCGCCCGCGCATGACCACTCCGTCCATGCGCCATTCGCAGTCCTGCGCGAAGCAGTCGCCGAAAGCGTCCATGTCGAACCGCCAGACCGCGTCGCAATAGCGCGCGTGGAGCTGGCGGATGCCGCATTCGGCCAGCAGGAAGTCGAGGTCGATGGTCATGAAGCTCTCCCTTGCGCAGCCCCAGGCCCTTCAAGGGTCGGGCATGCATTCCTATCTTCGCCGCAAAGGAGCCGACATGTCAGCGAAAATCGTCATCTGCCCCACCTGCGCCACTGCAAACCGCGTGCCTGCCGACAAGCTGGGTGGAGGCGGAAAGTGCGGCAAGTGCGGGTCGGCGCTGTTCCAGGCGCACCCGGTGGAACTGAATGCAGCGAACTTCGACAGGCATGCGACCAAGAGCGATATTCCGCTGCTGGTGGACTTCTGGGCCGAGTGGTGCGGGCCCTGCCGCCAGATGGCCCCGGCATTCTCGGCGGCAGCCGGGCAGCTTGAGCCGCACATCCGTCTCGGCAAGCTCGATACCGAGGCCGAACAGGCGATTGCCGCGCGCTTTGGCATCCGCTCGATCCCGACGATGATCCTGATCCACCAGGGCCGCGAAGTGGCTCGGCAATCCGGGGCGATGCCGGCCTCGGCGATCGTCAACTGGGCAAGGCAGGCGCTGGCCGGAGTTCGATAGGTCCGGATCAGCCTTTGGCTATGCGGCTGGCGAGTTCGGGAAAGGCCTTGCCCCAGCCGTCGCCAATCACTTCGCCGATCAGCCGGGCGACTTCCGGCGGGGAATTGGCATCTGAATCCACCACAAGGTCATAGAGATCGTTGGCGAAGATCCGCTCGTAGAGGAACCTGGCGACCTTCTTCTTGTTCTCGCTGTTGCGCACCGCGTGCTCGCGGCCGAGCGAGGCGACGATGGTCTCCAGCCGCTCGTCGATGCGGCGGGGGCTGACTTCCGGCGGCGGCTTCAGGGCGACGAAAGTCACCGGCAGCCCGGCCAGCGCCTTGACGCAGTCGGCGAGGATCGGCGGGTCGACCATGGTGATGTGGTCGACCACCACGTTCTGCCCGCTGCGCGAGGCCTCGGCCGCCATGCGGTGGAAGGTGCGCATCATTGGCCAGCCAAGCGGGCCGAGCGCCATGTGCCAGGGGCCGTCGGGGTTCGCCGGGTCGTCGGGCGCGGTGTAGAGCCCGTCGCCCGAACGCGAGCCGCCGCCGTCGATGAACTTGCGCGGCACAATCTTGCCGAAGAACAGGTCCACCCCGAAGTGCAGCCACAGCTCGTCCTGCTGGGCGACGAATTCGGCGCAGGTGGTGGACTTGCCCGCGCCGGTGGAGCCGGTGATGACGAGGATCTTGCCCGGCCCTGCCATCGCTATTGCTTCGCCCAGACGTCGGGTCCTGCGCGGTGCCATTTGCGGAAGTGGTGGATGCCGTAATATTCCTGGTCCTCGCCGGTCGCGCCGGTGAAATGGTCGTAGTCCCAGCGATAGAGCTGCCACCACTGGCCGCGCTCGGGGAAGAGCATGAACTTGGCCGGCACCTGCGCGCGGCCGAGGGCGTGGACTTCGCGGCCCAGTTCGTCGCGGGCGCGCACTTCCACTGCCACGGGTCGTGGCCCGTCTCGCTCCAGCACGCGGCGGGTGCCCTCGACGATCGAGCTCATCTCCCCGTCGCGCAGGATATAGCCGCCGACGACCTTGCTCACCCGGTCCTGCGCATTGGGGGCCAAGATGTGCCAGCCGTTCCTGGCATCGGCGGTGGACCAAGTGTAGCCGCCTTGCGGCGAGTGTTCCATGAATCGCGGACCGTGACCTCCGTCTCGGATCGAGAACGTGTCGACTTCGTGGCGCGTGCCGTCGAGCTCCACCGTCCCACGAATGCGGCCGGGCTGCTCGAAGTGGGTCTTGAACGCGGTCTTGAGCTGCTCCGCGCTCGGCTGGTTCATCACGTTGGGAGGGGCGATCGCCTCGAACTCCAGGTCGAGCTTGAAGCCGGCCCTGTCGTAGGAAATCCGGTAGCGCTTCAGCGGCTCCAGCATCTTCACCGCCAACGACCAGGGGGTGACGAAATCGTACTTGTCGTAATCGACGCCGAACTTGCCTTCGGGCAGCAGGCGCATGGTCTGGAAGTCGAAGAATGGGAATTCCCAGACGTATTGCCCCGACAGGTCCCACATGGCGATGCCGCCGCAGACGCAGTTCATGTTGGGCCGGAAATGGGTCCAGATCAGGCCGCAGATGTCCTTCTCGGGAATGGACCACGAGAACCACGAGCTTTCCGTCCAGTAGGGATCGCTGCCGGTATCGGCGAAGAAATGGTCGAGCGAGCTGGAAAGCCCCGTGTCCATCGGCCTTTTGTCCACTCCCGTGCGCCCGTCAGGCGATCTTCTTCACCCACCCATGGGTGTCCGGAGCCTCACCGCGCTGGATCGCCACCAGACGCGCCTTGAGCTTGCCGGTGAGTTGTCCCGGACCGCCGCTGCCTATGGTGAAATCGACCTCGCGGCCGACGACCCGGCCAACCGGGGTGACCACCGCCGCCGTGCCGCAGGCGAAGCATTCGACCAGCTTGCCGGACTGCGCATCGTCGCGCCACTGATCGAGGCTGTAGCGCTCCTCGCGCACATTGAGGCCTTCCTCGCGGGCGAGCTGCATGATCGAATCGCGGGTGATGCCGGGCAGGATCGTGCCGGAGAGCGGCGGGGTGATCAGGCTGCCGTCGTTGAAGGCGAAATAGAGGTTCATGCCGCCGAGTTCCTCGATCCACTTGTGCTCGGCGGCGTCGAGGAAGACGACCTGGTCATGCCCGCGCTCCAGCGCCTCGGCCTGGGGCACGAGGCTGGCCGCATAGTTGCCGCCGCACTTTGCCGCACCGGTGCCGCCGGGCGCGGCGCGGGTGTAGTCCGAGACCCAGATCGAAACCGCAGGGGCGCCGGACTTGAAGTAGTTGCCCGCCGGGCTGGCGATGACGAGGAACTTGTACTGCTTAGCCGGGCGCACGCCGAGGAAGGCTTCGGTGGCGATCATGAAGGGGCGCAGGTAGAGCGAGCCGCCCTCGACCGTCGGGAACCAGTCCTTGTCGGCCTCGACCAGTTGGCGCACGGCCTCGACGAAAATGTCCTCCGGCAGGCTCGGCATGGCGAGCCTCTCGGCCGACTTGTTGAATCGGGCCGCATTGGCTTCCGGGCGGAACAGGGCGATGCCGCCGTCGGCCTGGCGATAGGCCTTGAGCCCCTCGAAGATCTCCTGGGCATAGTGCAGCACGGCGGCGGCGGGATCGAGCGGGATCGGCTGGCGCGGGCCGACCTGGGCATTGTGCCAGCCTTCACCCTCGCTCCATTCGATCGAGACCATGTGGTCGGAAAAGTTCGAACCGAATCCCGGATTGGCGAGGATCTGGGCGCGCTGCGCGGCATCCAGCGGGGCGGGATGGGGCAGCGTGGTGAAGGTCAGTCGGTCTTCGGCGACAGTCGCCATCTTTCAGGATTCCCTCATTGTTGCGCGAGGCGCTTTGAACAAAAATTACACAATCGGCAATTGAGAAGAAACAAACGACAAGTGCAATAAGTGCAATTGGCGATAGGGGGATTCGCGGGCCTAGGGAAGAGCGGATTGCACGCACCTCCGGCTTGGCAGCATGGGTGCTTGCCGCCATAATCGGGCAAGGGACAGGGGGGGCATCCCATGAAAAGAGCTGGCATTTGTCTTCTGGCCGTCGCCGCGGCGGCGGGTCTTGCCAAGGAACAGCCTGCAGCCGGCAAGGCCGTTTCGCAGCCGCGCACCCAGGTCACCTGCAACTGGCCGGTCGGGCCCAATGACAGCGCGCGGACCTTGCTGCGCCGCTTCGGGCGCCAGGCCCGCATGGCCGACATCGGCGTGGGCGAGGGTGAAACCGAGCGCGGGGTGGAGCTGTTCTTCAACGACCCGCGCCGGCGCATGACCGTGCTGTTCTGGGACCCGGCCAGGCGACATCCGGAAAAAGTCCAGTTCTGGAATGAGCGCGCGCCCTGGACCGTGGCCGGCATCCGCATGGGCGACAGCATCGAAAGCATTCAGCGGCGCAACGGCCGGCCATTCACGCTCAATCAGTTCGGCGCCGACTACAGCGGCTTCATGGGCGACTTCAAGGGAGGAACCTTTGCGACGATCATGGGCGTGTGCGAGCCATGGATAGTCTTCGACGAGGGGGATCGTGAGGTGCCGCCCGAAGGCGGCAACCCCCTGATCGGCGACGGCGAGTTGAGTTCCGATCATCCCGCCATGCCCAAGGCCAAGGCATTCGTGGGTACACTGGGCGTGCGCTTCGACCCGCCGCCCGATATGTTCCCGAAGGACTGATGCTGCACATATGAGAAGGGCCGCAGCGGCAATCCGCTATGGCCCCCAATCGATCCAATGAAAATGAGAAGGGCCGCAGCGGCAATCCGCTACGGCCCTTCGCATGGTCAGCGGCCGGAAGCGCCGCTCACGAAGCCTCTATCGCTTGCTTGTGCAAATCAGCGATAATGCTCCATGCTGCGGATTACCGACCCCTCTGCTGAACCATGAGACATCGGTCACCTCCTTTCGCGCTGTTGAAGCCCAAGTTGCCGCTGCTGCGACTGAGTGCAATGTGAATCAGACGGGCTTTGACAACAAGACTTGCAAATATTTTTTTTGCCGTCAGAATCAAAGCTTCGGCCCTGTTATGAACAGGTGCCTGATACCCCTTACCTACAATCCTCGATCACCCGGCTCACTTCCGGCCAGCTTGGCACGTAAAGCGTCGGCAGGCCGGCGGTTTCGACCACGAAACGGCCGCGGCTGAAGGCCATGGCGTCTAGCAGTCCGTCACGCGCGGTAAGGGTGGCGGCGATGACCGGGGGATTGGTCGCGATGGCCATGCCGGTGATCGGGCGAGACTGGTTCGAGGTCACGATCGTCATGGGAATTTGGCCTTCCCCGGTGCCCGGGCGCATCAGGGTGACCATGCCGGCCGCGCGGTCGCAGCTCAGCACCAGCGCATTGCCGCCGAAGCGTGCGACCGAGAGCTGGCCTTCCATCGCCCAGCGCCAGTCGCCCGGTGTTATCGGCGCATCGCGCCAGTCACCACGGGGCTGCGCGATGGGCGGCGGTGGCGGCGGCGGCGGCGCGGGTTCGGGCCGGGGCTGGCTGGGCGTCGGCACCGGGCTGGGTGCGACCTGCTGCTGCGAGCAGGCGGAGATCGTCAGCAGCCCGGCGGCAAAGGCGATTGCTGCACAGGCGCGAACGGTTGGATTTGCCTTCATCCGCTCCCTATGGAATCAGGCGCTTGCCGCTGCAAGCCCGCACTCGCCATGAACGCCCCATCCAAGCCTCGCCCTGCCGCGAAACAAAGAGCCGACCAGCTCCTGGTCGCGCGCGGCCTGGCCGAGAGCCGGGCGCGGGCGCAGGCGCTGCTGCTGGCGGGGCTGGTCTACAGCGGAGAAGCGCGCGTGGCCAAGCCGGGACAGATGCTGGCCGGGGACGCTCCGCTGGACGTGCGCGGGCGCGACCATCCCTGGGTTTCGCGCGGCGGAGTGAAACTGGCACATGCGATCGAACATTTCGGGCTCGATCCGGCGGGCGCCGTGGCCATGGATGTCGGCAGCTCGACCGGTGGCTTTACCGACGTGTTGCTCAGCAAGGGTGCCGCGCGGGTCTTCGCGGTGGATTCGGGAACCAACCAATTGGCCTGGAAGCTGCGGCAGGATCCACGGGTCACAGTGCTGGAGAAAACGAGCGCGCGGGTGCTGACGCCTGCGCTGATCGATGCGCCGTGCAACTGGGTGGTCTGCGACGCCAGCTTCATTTCCCTGGCCAAGGTGCTGGAAGTGCCGCTTCGGCTCGCCGCGCCGGAGTGCCAGCTCGTCGCATTGATCAAGCCGCAGTTCGAAGTGGGCCGGGGCGAAGTGGGCAAGGGCGGGGTCGTGCGCGATCCTGCGCTGCATGCCCGGGTATGCGAGGAAGTGCGCCAATGGCTGGAAGGAGAAGGCTGGAACGTGCAGGGAATTGTCGAAAGTCCGATCAAGGGCCCGGAAGGAAATGTGGAATTCCTGATCGCGGCGCGGCGATAGACTGTTAGTTACCGCAGTTGCCTCTTGTCTCACTCTTCGTAAGAACGCTTGCAGGTCGCCAATCGATTCGAGGATGCCCCACCGCATGACCGAGCTTGCCTCCGCCGGACAGTTGCGTGCTTCCTACTTGCGTTGGGCGCTGGTGCTGGTGCCGGGGCTGATCCTACTCGGGTTTGTCTCCTCGCTGTTCGGCAGTCCCCGCAGCGATTGGTTCGCTTCGCTGGTCAAGCCTTCGATTTTTCCGCCGCCTTCGCTGTTCGGGCCGGTCTGGACGGTGCTTTACGCCACCATGGGGCTGGCGCTGGCCTGGGTGGTGACCGCGCGTGGAGCCTGGGGGCGTGAGCGCGCGGTGATCGCCTTTGCCGTGCAACTGGTGCTTAATCTGGCCTGGACGCCGGTGTTCTTCGGCGCGCACCAGATCACGGCAGCACTGATCGTGATCGGCTTGCTCGATGTGGCGGTGATTGCCACCATAGCCCTGTTCTGGCGGGTGCGTCCGCTCGCCGGGGCATTGCTGCTGCCCTATCTGGCCTGGATTCTCTTCGCCACATTGCTGACCTGGGAATTCCGCGTGGCGAACCCGGATGCCGATGGGCGGCAGGGGTCGACGGCAGTGCAGCGCATTCAACTCTAGCGCAAAGCGCGTGCGCGCCCTATCTGGCGGCCATGCAAAGCGAAAACCCCCTGATCGCCGACTTCGTCAAGCTGATGAACGCCGCTGCCGGCACCCTGGCCGGCATGGGCCGAGAGGCGCGCGATTCCGCGCGCGAGCGGATGAAGGAAACCCTGGGCGGGCTCGACTTCGTCAGCCGCGAGGAATTCGACGCGGTCAAGGCCATGGCCGCCAAGGCGCGCGAGGAGACCGATGCGCTCAAGGCGCGGGTCGAGGCGCTGGAAAAGGCCCGGGCGCCGAGGGCGAAGAAAGCCGGCTGATCAGCTCGTGAAATTCGGCGCGCGCTTTTCCTTTAGGGCCATGACGCCTTCGAGGTGATTGGGGTGGCGCACGCTCAGGCTTTCGAGCGCAATGCCGGTCTCCATCACCGCATGGGCCACGCGCTTCAGTTCCAGGTTGGTCAAGAGCTTGGTCGCGCGGATGGCATTCATCGCGCCTGAAAGCAGCTTCTGGCAGAAGGCGTCGACCGCGCCGTCCAGTTCCTCGGCTGGCAGGCAATGGTTGATCAGGCCGATCTCGGCGGCCTTGGCGGCCGTCAGCAGCTCGCCGGTCAGCAGGTATTCCTTGGCCCGGCCGAGCCCGATCCGCTGCGCCCAGATCACTGCGCCGCCGTCGCCGGCGACCAGCCCGAGCCCGACATGCGGATCGCCGATCTTGGCCTTTTCTGCGCCGAAGATGACGTCGCACAGCAGGGCGATGGTCGCGCCCAGGCCGACTGCGTGGCCGTTCAGCCGGCAGACGATCGGCTTGTCGATATCGAGCATGGCATAGACGATGCGCCGCGCCATGCGCGCTTCGTGATCGAACAGGTGCGGGTTCTCGGCATTGCGCTGCAGGTGGTCGAGATCGCCGCCGGCGGAAAAGGCGCGGCCGGCGCCGGTCAACACGATCAGGTCCGAATCGGGATCGGCCTGGCAGAACAGGAAGGCATCGACCAATTCGTCGTGCAACTTCAGGTTGACCGCGTTCATCGCGTCCGGGCGGTTGAAGGTCGTGCGCAGCAAGCGGCCTTCGCGCTCCATCAGCAGTTCGGTGAATTGGGGCAGCGGCGTTGCGGTCATGTCATTCTCCCTTGCGTCCCGCTCATAGGTTGGCCAGAGCGCATGGCAAGCAAGCGCGAGCGGCGCAAGGACTGGAGTGGAGCGAATGGCCAATTTCGACGAGACTTTCGATTGGGTAGTGGTCGGCTGCGGCGGCGGATCGATGGCATCGGGTCTGCTGATGAAAAGCCAAGGCAAGTCGGTGGTCATCCTGGAAAAGACCAAGTTCGCAGGTGGCACCACCTGCAAGTCGGGCGGCGTGATCTGGATGCCCAACAACCAGTTCATGGATCCGGGCGAGGACAGCCTGGAAAAGGGGTGCGATTATCTCGACAACGTGGTCGGCGACGGGCCGGACCGGCCTGGCACCAGCCCCGAAAAGCGCCGCGCATATATCGTCGAGGGCAATCAGATGATCGATTTTCTGGTGCGCCAGGGGGTCGCGCTCGAACGTGGATCGTGGTTCTGGCCCGACTACTACGACGAGCTTCCCGGCGGCTGCAAGACCAGCCGGACGATCACCGCAAAGCCGTTCAACAAGAACGAGCTTGGCGAATGGGCGCCCAGGCTGCGCCAGGCCATGCTCGACCTGCCGATCAGGCTCGACGACGGGATGAAAGTGGCCTTCATCAAGCACAAGCTGTCCTGGTTGCCGATCCTGCTGAAGACAGGTGTCAAGATCGTGCTCGGCAAGCTGACCGGCAAGCACTGGGTAACCGCGGGCGGCGCGCTGCAGGGGCGCATGTTGCAGGCGAGCCTCAAGGCGGGGCTCGATATCCGGCTGGAGACCGGGGTAAAGGAAGTGGTCATCGAGAACGGCAAGGCCACCGGCGTGGTGGTCGAGAAAGACGGCAAGCCCTGGCGGATCGGCGCGAACCTGGGGATTCTGGTCAATGCCGGGGGCTTTGGTCACAACCAGGAAATGCGCGACAAGTACATGCCCGGAACCCGCAGCGAATGGTCGATGGTGCCCGAAGGCGATACCGGCGACATGCACATCGAACTGGAGCGCCATGGCGGCGTGCTGGCGCAGATGGATCAGATGGTCGGCTTCCAGATGAGCCGCGCGCCGGGCTGGGAGCAGGGCTATGTCGCGCCGGGCATGCAGGCAGTGACCGCGCGGCCGCATGCGATCCTGGTCGACCAGTCGGGCGAGCGTTACATGAACGAGGGCGGCTCATACGAGGCCTATTGCGAGGGCATGCTGGTGCGCAACCGCACGGTGCCCGCGGTGCCGAGCTGGGCGATCCTCGATAGCCAGTTCCTCGCGCGCTATCCGCTGGCCGATGGCGGCTCGGGCAAGGCGATCCCCGAAGCCTGGCGTTCTTCGGGCTGGCTCAAGGAAGGCGCCACGGTGGAGGAACTGGCGGGCAAGCTCGGCATCGATCCGGCTGTGCTCAAAGCCACGGTGGATCGCTGGAATGGCTTTGTCGATCAGGGCCACGACGACGATTTCCTGCGCGGCGACCGCGAATACGACAAGTACCTGGGCGACCCGACCCGCGAAGGCCATGCCCGGAGCATGGGCCGGATCGACAAGGGGCCGTTCTATGCGGTCGAAGTCGTGCCGGGCGATGTCTCGACCTACGGCGGCGTCATCACCGATGCCAATTCGCGGGTGATGAAGGCCGACGGCACGGCGATCGAAGGCCTTTATGCCTGCGGTGTGACCACGGCATCGCCGATGGGCCTGATCTATCCCGGCGCCGGCGCCTCGGTGGGCCCGTCGATGACCTTTGGCTGGATTGCCGCCAAGCACGCCGCGGGACTGGGCAATCAGGCAGTCTGAGGTGACCCTTCGACAAGCTCAGGGCGATCGGGAGGAAGAGCTGAAGACCGGTGGGTGGCGCCTGCTGCCCACCGTTCGCTATTCAGCCGCGCTAGGGCCAGTATGGGCCCGCGTGACCGAGACCGGGCCGGAAGTCGGGCTCGACGCGCAGGAGCATCTCGGCAACGACAGCTTCGGCATCGTCCACGGCGGCGCGATCATGACCTTTGCCGACATGGCGCTGGGCTTTGCCGTGGGCAACGCATTGCGGGGCCGTTCATCTTTCGGCGAAGAGAACGCCGCGCCATTTGTCACGGCGCAACTGCAAGTGCACTTTACCTCTGCTGGGCAGGTCGGCAGCTTCATCCTCGCCAAGCCGGAAGTTGTGCGTTTGACCTCGCAAATGGTCTTCGTGCGCACCTTGATCGAGGCTGAAGGGCGTACGATCGCTTCGGCCGATGGGATCTTCAAGCTGCTCGACGCGGAAAAGATCGCCAGGATCAGAGCGAACTGAACTGGCGCACCGGCGCAGACCAAATCTCCACTCCCCTTGGGAGAGGTGGCGCAGCTTGCTGCGTCAGCAGCTAGCGAAGCTGGGTGAGGGGATGGGCGCCCGGGGCCTCACCAGCTGCGGCTAGGCGCTTGCAGCGCCAAACCTTCGTATCCTCTCCCAAGGGGAGCGATTTTCTTACAGCAAATTGACGCCCACCTTGCCGAAGAAGGCATGGCTTTCCATGCAGCGGTAGGCGTCCTGGATTCGGTCGAGATCGTAGACCACATCGACCACCGGCTTGATCCGGTGCTCGACGATGAAGCGCAGCATCGCCTCATGCCCGTCGCGGTTGCCGACGCTGATCGGGGCGAGATTCACCTGCGGGTTCTGTTTCGTCCAGCTGAAGTCCGAGCCCAGCATGCCGATGGCGGAAAGCTGGCCGCCTTCGATCATCAGCGAGGCATTGTCGTCGAACTGCACCGCGCCGATGGTGTCGATGACATTGGCCACCTTGTTGCCGCCGATCGCCTTGCGGATGGCATCCGCCCAATAGGGCGTAGTCTTGTAGTTGACGACGACATCCGCCCCCAGCGACTGCGCGCGGTGAAGCTTGCGGTCGGAGGAAGAGGTGATCGCGACATTGCAGCCCATGGCCTTGGCGAACTGCAGTGCGGCGATCGAACAACCGCCGGTGCCGTGGGCAAGGATCCATTCGCAGGGCTGGGTCGGGCGAAAGGCGGTGAGGGCCGACCATGAGGTAAGCGCCGCGCAGGTCAGCGTCGCGGCTTCCAGATCACCCAGCTCGTCGGGGTTGAGC
The DNA here is from genome assembly GCA_041911195.1 of Novosphingobium sp. Classification (GTDB taxonomy): domain Bacteria; phylum Pseudomonadota; class Alphaproteobacteria; order Sphingomonadales; family Sphingomonadaceae; genus Novosphingobium. Next base: position 12,772 of record JAYRPK010000042.1, read on the forward strand.
ACCAGGCTCTCGGCCGGGAACACCGCATATTGCCGCGCCACGCCGTCGGTCGAGCCGCCGAGCATCTCGTAGCTGGTCTGCTCGCCGCTGATGTAGCCCAGAGTGAAGATCGGAGTGACGCGGTCGCCCACCTTCACCCGCGTCACGCCGCTGCCAACCGCCGCCACTTCGCCCGCCGCGCAAGAGAGCGGCACAAGGCTAGGCTCCTTGGCGATGCCGGGGATCAGCGCCTTGGCCATGATGATGTCGCGGAAATTGAGCGTCGCTGCATGCAGCCGCACCAGCGCCTCG
>JAYRPK010000043.1:0-6134 GCA_041911195.1 Novosphingobium sp.
ACAAGGGGCAGGGCCCGATCCCCATCCCGCGCGGCCATGCGGCCGAGCCGGAGGAAATCGTCACGGCGGTGCTCTATCTGGCGAGTCCGGCTTCGGTGAATGTGACCGGCAGCCTTGTGCGCTGCGACGGAGGGCAGCATTAATCCTCCCCGGAACGGTGAGGGGGACCGCCGCCGCAGGCGGGGGTGGAGGGGCACAGGCCCCACGGCGTGAGTTTGCGGGGGAGCGCCCAGCCGAGGGTGCCCCTCCACCTCCCTGCGGGTGGTTCCCCTCCCCGTGCCGGGGAGGATTTGAGTAAGGGAGATATCGAGATGCCACGTGCAGTCATCGCCGACGAGTTCGGCCCGCCCGAAAGCTACGAGCTTCGCGAATACGACCCTGGCCCGCCGCAAGAGGGGCAGGTGCGGGTGGCGATCAAGTTCGCCGGCATTTCCTATGTCGATGTGCTGACCGCCATGGGCAAGTATCAGTTCAAGCCGCCTCTGCCGTTCGTCCCGGGCAGCGAGGCATCGGGGATCGTCGAGGCGCTGGGTCCGGGCGTGACGGGCCTCGCAGTCGGCGACCGGGTAATGTGCGGCGGCATGGGCGGCCAGTTTGCCGAAGCGAACAATTATCGCGCCCAAGTCGTCACCAAAGTGCCCCAAGGCATGTCGCTCGAAACGGCCGCGGTCTTTTCGGTCAACTACGGCACCGCGCACCACGCGCTGGTCGATCGGGCGAGGGCGCGGGCCGGGGAAAGCCTCCTGGTGCTGGGTGCTGCCGGCGGCACCGGATTTGCCGCGGTGCAGGTGGGCAAGCACCTTGGCCTTCATGTCATTGCCTCGGCCTCCAGCCCGGAAAAACGGGCGGCGGCGCTGGCCGGCGGGGCGGACGCAGTGGTAGAGACCGGCGCCGAGGACTGGCGCGACCAGGTCAAGGCGGCGAACAATGGCAAACCGATCGACATCGTGTTCGATCCGGTCGGCGGCGACGCCACCGAACTTGCCTTCCGTACACTCGGTTATGATGGCCGGCACCTTGTGATCGGCTTCGTGGCAGGGATCAGCAAGCTGCCGACCAACCTGCCGCTGCTAAAGTGCGCCAGCCTGGTCGGCGTCCAAATGCTTGGCCAGTCTAACAACCGGCCGGAAGAAGCCGAGGCCAATCGCCGCCGCACTCTTGAGATCGGCGCGTCGGGCGCATTCGTGCCGGCCATCGCCGCGCGCTATCCAATCGAGCAATATGCCGAAGCGATGCATGCCGCTTTCGACGGCAAGGTCGCCGGTCGGGTGCTGCTGGTGATGGATTAGCTCGCCCGCTTTGCGGCGATCACTTCCTCGCCGAACCAGGCGACCATTTCGAGATAGAAGTGGGTGTCGTGCGAAGGGATCGAGGTCCAGATCCAGTTGACTCCGTGCGCCTCCAGCTCGGCCACTTCGCCCAGGAACTTCTCGGCGTTTTCCTTCGTCGGCTCCTTGGGGCGGAAGGGCGGGGCTACGGCCATGTCGAACGGTCCGGTGCGGCCGTGCTGCGCGCGCAATTCATGCAGCCGCGCGGCTTTTTCGCCGAAATGCGCCATGTCGACTACGGCCGAGCGGCGGACGTCGGGATCGTTGGTCGGAACTAGGAAATAGGGCGCCCAGCCGTCTCCCAGCCGCGCCGCGCGGGCTAGCGCCGCATCGCTGCCCCCGCCGACCCAGATCGGCGGGGGAGGGGTGGGGACAGGGCGCGATTCATTGCCCGGGGCATCGAAATGCCGGCCCTTCCTGGTGATCGCGCCGCCGGCCCAAATCTCGCGCAGGGTTTCGATCGCCTCGTCGGCCAGCGCGCCGCGTTCCTTGAAGGGCACACCCAGCGCGTCGAACTCTTCCTTCTGGTAGCCGACGCCGACGCCCAGCAGCAGGCGGTTGTCGGACAGAATCTGCAAGGTCGCCGCCGCCTTGGCCAGAATGAAAGGATTGCGATAGGGCAGGACCACGATGTTGGTGAACAGGTGCAGGCTCTCGCTGCAGGCCGCGACATAGGCGAAGGCGGTCAGCGGATCGGTGCAGTCATGCCCGCCCGGATCGTTGTGCAGCCAGTGCGCCGAGGGGGCGGGATGCTCGGAGGTCAGGCAGGCATCGAGCCCGGCCTGCTCGAGCGCGCGGACCAGCACGCGGACCTGCCGGCCGGCGGAACCGGCGCCGTCGGTAGTGACCTTCACCAGCGGAATGTTGAGCGCGAACTTCAAGGTATTACTCTCCTTACATCGCCGAAACGCGCACCAGGGCGCCGCCATTGCGGGCCGAGGTGACGATCGCGTCGATCACCTGCATGTGCGCCACGCCGTCGGCAAAGGTCGCGGGCGGCACCGGCGAGGTTGCCGGTTCGCCCCTGATCATCGTGGCCATGGTCTTGCACAGTTCGGTGTAGGGCGCGATCTCGACATAGGCCATGGCCTGCCAGTCGACGCGTTGGTTGCGCGGATCGGCGGTCAGCGGCGGGGGTGGGGGCAGGGCGAGATCGGCGGGCACCTCAAGGTCGCGTTCGCCATTGGCGTCGGCGAAGTGGACCTTGTCGTTGTCGAACCAGATATGCCCGGCGGACCCTGCGATGTGGTTCGATTCGAACAGCGGGCCATAGGCGCCGGAGCACTGCTGGAGCACGCCTTCGACACCGTTCTTCATGGTGAAGCGCACGGCGAAGGTATCGTCGACTGGCCCGCGCGTCAGGCTCACCGTGTTGAGCGAGGCGCTGACTGTATCGAATTCGCCAAGCCAGACGCGGATCTGGTCGATCCAGTGGGTGGCCGCGCAGCGAAGCCAGCCGCCGCCTTCCGCCGGATCGAACCACCAATCGGGGAAATCGTCCTCCCAGGCCTTCATGTAGCCGCCGACCTGGGTGAAGCTGGCGAAACGCGGCTCCCCGATGGAACCGTCGGATATGGCCCGCTCGGTGGTGCCGCGCTGCGGGACGAAGCGGAATTCGTTGCCGACGATGTGGACCTTGCCGGCCTGCTGCGCTGCCGCCAGCATCTTGCGGGACTCATCGGCGTTTCTGGCGAAGGGCTTTTCGCACAGCACGTGGCAACCCATGTCGAGCGCCTGCAGGGTCAGATCGCAATGGGTGTGGGGAGTGGTCGAAATGGCGACCACATCGGGCCGTGTCGCCTCGATCGCCTTTGCGAGATCCACGAAGCACATATCCACGCCATTGGCCGCTGCACGCTCTGCCGTCCGTTCCGGATCGCTGCCGACAAGGCCGACAACGTCGTATCCCGCGCCGCGAAAGGCTGGCACCTGGATTCGGCAGCCAAAGCCTGTGCCGACGACAAGCGCGCGCAAGGGTTCCGATGCCATCTATCCTCTCCACCTTATGCTGTTGTGCAAAAAAGTGACACAGCACGCCGCGCCGCGCCATAGCGAATTCGGCGTCAGGCCTCGCCGACCACCGCTATCAAGGGGTCGCCGTCCATGCCATTGGCCAGCACTTTCGCTTCGATGCCGGAAAAGCCCGCGCGTCGCAGGTAGTCGCCGATCAGCGAGGCATGTTCGCGCAGGTCGAGCGAACGCCAGATCGCCACGGCCTTGGTCGGAAAGCAGCGGTTGGAATAGGTGACGATGAAGGGCGCGCCCGGCTTCAGCGCCCGGCGCACTTCCCTGAATACCGCGACCGGCCAGCACAGGTATTGCACGCTGACGCAGCACAGCGCCGCATCGAGGCTGTCCGTATCGAGCGGCAGTTCCGGCTGGCAGTTGAGGTCCTGGACGAAGTGCCGGGTCAGGCGCGGGTTGGCCTTGAGTTCCGTCTCGTTCATGCCGTGGCCGATCACTTCGGCCAGAGCGAGACCGTCGGGCAAGTGGCTGACCCAACTCGACATCAGGTCGAGCACTGTCCAGCCCGGTTGCAGCATTTCGCCATAGAAGGCGCGCAACTTGGCAATGGCCTGGTCGTCGATATGGGTGACCAGCCGCGGCGGGCGATAGAACAGCGCATCGTCGCTCTCGTCGATGCGGTCGAACGCGGCGGGCGGGAAAGGCGGAAACTGCGGCTGGCTCAAGAGGCCTGCTCGGGTTCGGCGAAAGTGCCCTCGGTATTGCCGAGGATGAAGCTGGCGTTCATTTCGACCACCTTGCGGCGGTCTGGCTCGACGAAAAGTTCGAAGCCCGCCTGCATTTCGGGCATGACGAAGACCGGACCGTTGCCCAGGTTTTCCAGCGTCAGCCGCGCGACGTGGTCGGACGAGACGCCGTCGCCTTCCTTGTAGACGATGCCGAGCCGCTCCATTGCGGGAGTATTGGTCGAGCCGACGACAACATGGAGCACGTCCACGCCCTGGCCTTTTAGCTCCCACCACAGCGCTTCGGAGAGCATCTGCGAAAAGGCCTTGGCCCCCGAATAGGCGGCGACGCTGGGGCTGCCGGCGACGCCCGCCAGCGATCCCATCAGCACGATCCCGCCACGTCCCCGCGCGGCCATGCGGCGGCCGAAATGATGGGCCAGGATCGCCTGCCCCTCGACATTGAGCCGGATGACCCGCAGCACGTCCTCCAGCGGCCAGCCGAGATAGGGCCCAGTGCGGTGCGAGGCGCCGGCATTGTAGATCAGCAGGCCGACGTCGATGTCCTCGGTCGCCGCGCGGACCTTGTCGAGCATGTCCGGCGCGGTGAGGTCGAGCGAAAGGGTGCGCACTTCGACATTGTGCCTTGCGCGCACTGCCGCAGCGGTTTCAGCCAGCGCTTCGGGCTTGCGCGCCATCAGCATCAGGTTGATGCCATGAGCCGCCAGCCGTTCGGCCATTGCGGCGCCGATTCCTTCGGAACCGCCGGGGATGACTGCCCAGGGGCCGTATCGTGCGCAGTCGACCATGGGGTCCGCGTCAGGCCGCCGCCTGCGGCCTGGTCTCCCAGCGGCCGTGGCCATAGTCGCCCTTGATCGTGGTGCGATGAACCACGCGCTCTTCCTCGGGCGGGCAGCCGCTCGCTTCGTGCAGAATGCGGTGGTTATCCCAGATGACCATGTCGGTCTCGTGCCATTGGTGCCAATAGGGCTTTGCCACTCGCATGGCCTCGTCCCAGATCTCCTGGAGCAGCGGCCAGACCTTGTCGCTGCGGTCGCCATCGAGCCCACGGCAGCCGTAGGGCGTCATGTGGAACACCTTCTCGCCGGTCTCGCGCGTCCACAGCGCCGGGTGCACAGAGCAGGGGTCGTTCTTGGTGGTCTCGTGCAGATCGCTGTCGTGGTTGCGGATGACCTTGAAGTTGCGCGGCAGGCCGAAGCGCTGCTCGCCATAGCGCAGGTCGAGGTTGTAGAGCAGGTTCAGCCCCTCGGCCTTGTCACGGATTGCCGGGTCCATGTCGTTGTAGATCTGGATGCCGTCGGCAAAGCCGGTGCGCCCGCCGGTCCTGGCGATGGTGATCGGACGCAGCACGCCGGCATAGTTGAGCTCGTTGTTGTAGGCATGGTCGAAATGCCATGGCTGCCAGGTCACCAGCCGCTGACCGTCGATCTCGACGATGCAAGAGCCGGGATTGTTGGTGATGGCGATAACGCCGAGCAGCTTTTCCCCGTCGGCGCGCTCGACGCTAGCCACGGGATGATCCTTCAGCGGCCCGAACACGGTGCTGATCGCCACCTGCATTTCGGGAGTGGGCTCTACCCCTTCGAAATGGATCACGCCGCACTTGACGAACAATTGCCTGAGTTGCTCGCGTGTGGCTTCGTCCTTCAGGACCTCTTGCGTCACACCGGTGACGCGGGCGCCGAAAGACAGCTGGGGGTCAAGCGCATGCACTTCGATCTTCGACATTGTCATCTCCCTTTCCGGCGGCTTTGCCTTGCCGGTGACTTGGTCCTCCCTTGCATATTCCGCCAATGACCGCGCGGTTTCAAGCTAATCCTGATCTCGCGGCGCCAGCCTGGTCAAACGCCGCCATGCCGATATTTTCAGGGACTCGCCGGGAAAGCTGGCCAGGCTTCAGGCCAACGAAGCCAATGCCCGCGCCAGCCCGTCGTACCACTGCGACTGCGCCACTGGCCACAGCGTGACATAGTCCATCACGAACCAGGCGAAGACCAGCGGCAGCGGCCAGCGCAGCACCTTGTTGCGGTAATCGACCCAGATGGCCGCCGCCAGCATGCCCAGGATCAGAAGGTAGGTGGGGTGCATGGCCAGG
>JAYRPK010000044.1:0-2003 GCA_041911195.1 Novosphingobium sp.
GTGGCGGCCATCGGCGCGGGCATTGCCGCGCTGGGCAATGGCTGCAAGGGCTGCCACGACAAGTTCCGCGAGGACTAGGCTTCAGATAATTCCAGTGGCCTTGCCGGCTCGCTCGAACATTCCGGCGATCTTGATGACCTGCTCTGCACTGTGCTCGGCACAGAGCGAGCAGCGCAGCAAGGTCATTCCGGCAGGCGTCGCCGGCGGCCTTGCCAGGTTGACGTAGAGGCCTTCCTTCAGCAGCGCCTCCCACATCGCGGCGCCGCGATCGAGATCGGGCATGATGACCGAAATGATCGCGCTCTGCGGCGCCTCGGTGCCAAGCTGGAAGCCCAGCGACTTCAGGCGGCCGTGCAGCTCGCGCGAATTCTCCCACAGGTGCGCCCGCTTGTTGCCGCCGTGCATCAGCTTGCGGATCGAGGTGGCGGCGGTGGCGACGACGCTGGGGGGTAGCGAGGCGGTAAAGACATAGGGCCGGCAGACCAGCCGCAGCACTTCGAACTTGGGGTGGTTCGAAACGCAAAAGCCGCCGACCGTGCCGACGCTCTTGCTGAACGTGCCGATGACGAAGTCGACCTGGTCGAGCACGCCCTGCTCTTCGGCGACGCCGCGCCCATTGGGGCCGATGAAGCCCATCGAATGCGCCTCGTCGACCAGCACCATGGCGCCATGCGCCTTGGCCACCGCGATCATCTCCTTGAGCGGGGCCACGTCGCCCAGCATCGAATAGACGCCTTCAAGGATGACGAGCTTGCCAGCGCCTTCGGGAATGCGGCGCAGGCGCTTTTCCATCGCCTCGATGTCGTTGTGCTTGAACGGCACCACTTCGGCATCGCCCAGCTTGCAGCCGTCCCAGATCGAGGCGTGGCTGTCGATGTCGAGGACGATGTAATCACCCTTGCCGGCCATGGTCGAGATGATGCCCAGGTTCGCCTGGTAGCCGGTGGAGAACACCATGGCATGGTCCATGGCGTAGAATTCCTTGAGCGCATCCTCGCAGGCCTTGTGCCCGGCATAAGTGCCGTTGAGCACGCGGCTGCCGGTGGTCCCCGAACCGAACTCGTCGAGCGCCTGCTTGCCCGCGCCGATGACGTCCGGATCGAAAGTCATGCCCAGGTAGTTGTAGGTGCCGAGCAGGATCGTCGGCCGGCCGTTGCAGATCGCCTCGGTCGGCGAGAGCACCTTTTCCATGACCATGCCAAAGGGGTCGGTCATGCCCGAAGCCAGCAGGCCCGCGCGCAGTTCGATCATCGGATCGAATTTGGAGAACAGGTCGCTCATCGAATCGTCAGCCTTGGAGCTTCACCACTGCATCGATCAACTGGCCGTAATTCTCGATCTCGGCCTGCTGGTTCATGCTGATGATGATGTCGAAATCGTCCTCGATCGCCGCGACGAAATCCATCACCGTCAGGCTGTCGAATTCCAGGTCGCCGGCAAAAGTGGTGGCATCGCCGATGACGACGCCCTTCTTGTTGAACGGCGCGATGATCGCGGCGATCCGGTCGGCAGTGGCGGCGCGGTCCATGGTTTGGTGTGCTCCCGAAGCGATTGGCCGGCGCATGGCCGAAGAATAGGGCGCAAAAGCGGCGCGCGGCGAAGCTTGTCAAGCTTCCGGCTTTGTTCCATCCCCCGTCCGGAAAGGCGATTGCCATGGACAAGCCTCAGCCAAGCGAAGAAATTCCCGCCGCGAGGGAGCCTGCCGGCCCTTCGGTCAACGCCATCCATTTCGTCCGCACCCTGCAGCAGATCACGCTGGGCTACAGCCAGATGGCCGACCAGAAGGCCTCGCTGCTGATGGGCGCCAACTTCATCGTCTTCACCATCGCGGTGGGGCAGGTGCGCAAGGGCGAATTGCCGGTGTCGCTGACGGTGCTGGCCCTGTTCGCCTTCGCCTCGGCGGTCTGCGCCATCTTCGCGGTGATGCCCTCGATCGGTGGATCGAAGGGCGGCGCGTTTGCCGCGCCCAATAGCCTGTTCTTCGGCAATTTCGCCCGCCAGGA
>JAYRPK010000045.1:0-7479 GCA_041911195.1 Novosphingobium sp.
GCTGGGCGACGAGCACCGTGCGCAGCGCCTGCTGGCACTGACCGGGCTGACGCCCGACGCGCTGCGCGAGGGGCTGGGCGATCCGGCCATGCTGGTCGCCGTGCTCGATTTCCTATGCGCGCATGAGCCGGACCTGCTCGGCGCGGCCGAGGCGCTGGGCGTTACCCCGCAGGAGCTGACCGATGCCAGCAGGAGCCTTTCGCGATGAGCCGGCCACTCGTGATTTCCGACTGCGACGAAGTGCTGCTGCACATGATCGCCCCGTTCCGCGACTGGCTGGGTGAGGCGCATCAGATTGATTTCGACCTGTCTGGCCGCGAATTCCACCAGGCGATGACCCGGCGCGGCACTGGCGAAGCTGTCGATCCCACAGAGGTCTGGCCCTTGCTCAACCGGTTCTTCGACGACGAGATGCACCGCCAGATGCCGATTGCCGGGGCGGTGAAGGGCATTGCGGCGCTGGCCGAGCATGCCGACGTGGTCGTGCTTACCAACCTGCTCGATCACCGGCAGGAAAACCGCACCCGGCAGCTTGCCGACCACGGCATTCGCGTGCGCGTCTTCACCAACCAGGGTCCGAAGGGCCCGGCGCTCAAGGCGATTCTCGACGAATACCGGCCCAGCCGCGCGGTGTTCATCGACGATCTCGCCCAGCATCACGGTTCCGTCGCCGAACTGCTGCCGCATGTCTCGCGGCTGCACCTGTGCGGCGAGCCGTCGATTGCGCCGCACATCGCCTGCGCCCACCAGGCCGGCCACGCCCATGCGCGCATCGACGACTGGGAGAGCGCCTTGCCCTGGCTGTTGGCAAGACTTTACGGGGAAGCGGATGACTGACGCCGAAGTGGAAGCGATCCTCGCCGGGATGGGGCTGGAACTGCCCGAGCCCGCCGCGCCGGTTGCCGCCTATGTTCCGGTGGTGGTGGCAGGCGGGCTGGCGCATGTCTCGGGCCAGTTGCCGTTCATCGGCGGCGAACTGGTCAAGGGCCGGCTGGGCGAAGATGTGACTACGGGTGAAGGCTATGAAGCGGCGCAGGCCTGCGCACTGATGATCCTCGCCCAGTTGCGCATGGCGCTGGGTTCACTCGATCGGGTGGAGCGGATCGTCAAGCTTGGGGCATTCGTCTGTTCGACGGACCAATTCACCGATCAGCCCAAGGTCGCCAACGGCGCATCCGAATTGATGGCGGCGGTGTTTGGCGAGGCGGGCAAGCATGCGCGCAGCGCGGTGGGTGTGCCGGTGTTGCCGCTTGGCGCAGCGGTGGAGGTTGACGCGATTGTCGCTGTTCGCCCTGCCTGATCGCACTTTCGCGCCAGTGCCCGATCCGCGCCGGATCCAATGGTTGGTGGGCTGCACCTTTGCCCATCGCGGACTGCATGGAGCGGGCCTGGCGGAGAATTCGCTGGAAGCCTTCGCCGCCGCTGTCGAGCGCGGCTATGGCATTGAGCTCGACGTCCAGCGATCGCTCGATGGCCAGCCGATGGTGTTCCATGACTGGGAGCTCGACCGGATGACCGGCGAAAATGGCCCATTCGATGAAAGGAGCGCCGCCCAGCTTGGTGCGATTGCCCTGAAAGGCGGCGGCGGCACGATCCCGACTTTGGCCAAGGTGCTCGAACTGGTCGGCGGCCGGGTGCCGCTGCTGATCGAAGTGAAGACCCGCCGCGAAACGCGGGTGCCGGGCATTTGCCTTGCCGTGCGGCGCGCGCTGGAAGGCTATCGCGGGCCGCACGCGGTGATCGGGTTCGATCCCCGGGTTTTGCGCTGGTTCTCGAAATTCGCGCCGATGACCCCGCGCGGCCTCAGCTTTACCGATCATGGCAACCGCACGTTGCCGGCCATGATCAAGCGTCGGCTGTCGCTGTGGCACGCACGGCCGGACTTTCTCACCTACGATATCAAGGACCTGCCCAACCGCTTCGCCGCCGGGCAGCGCCGGCGCGGGCTGAAGCTGGTCGCCTGGACCATCGCCGATGCCGAGGCGCGCCAGCGCGGCCTCGATTGCGCCGATGCGCTAATCTGCGAACATGGCGGCTTTCCGTGAGCAAGGAGGGTGTGACCGTCCGCATCGCGGAATCGGTCGGCGAACTGCCAGCGGCGCAATGGGATTGCCTTTCAGGCGGCGGCAATCCCTTTGTCACCCACGCCTTTCTCTCCGCGCTCGAGGATTCGGGCTCTGTCGGCGGGCGCAGCGGCTGGCAGCCGGCGCCTTTCGTCATCGAACATGCCGGCGCAGAGCTGGCGGCGGCGCTACCCGCCTACATAAAATCGCATAGCCAGGGCGAATACGTGTTCGACCAGAGCTGGGCCGACGCCTGGCACCGGGCAGGCGGGCACTATTATCCCAAGCTGCAGATCTCCGCGCCATTCACTCCGGCCACCGGCCCGCGCGTGCTGACCCGGGACACGGCGCTGGCCCTGCCGCTGCTGCGCGCCGCCGAGCAATTCTGCGCGGCCAATGGCCTGTCCTCTGCCCACGCCACTTTCATCGAGCCGGCGCAACAGGCGCTGTTCGAGCAGGCGGGCTGGATGATCCGCAACGATATCCAGTTCCACTGGGAAAACCGCGGCTATGCCGACTTCGGGGAGTTCCTCGCGGCGCTGTCCTCGGCCAAGCGCAAGAACCTGCGCAAGGAACGCGCCAATGCGCAGGCGGGTGTGGAAATCCGGGCGCTTCGCGGAGACGATATCCGGCCCGAGCACTGGGACATGTTCTGGCGCTTCTACCAGGATACCGGCGCGCGCAAATGGGGCCGGCCCTATCTGACCCGCGAGGCCTTCACCCTGCTGGGCGAGCGCATGGGCGAGCGGATCCTGCTGATCCTGGCCTGGATGGACGGCACGCCGATTGCCGGCGCGCTCAATTTCATCGGCAGCGAGGCGCTCTACGGCCGCTACTGGGGCGCCCTGGTGGACAAGCCCTTCCTGCACTTTGAGCTGTGCTATTACCAGGCCATCGACGCGGCCATCGCCCTGGGGCTCAAGCGGGTCGAGGCAGGCGCGCAGGGCGGGCACAAGCTTGCCCGGGGCTATGAGCCGGTCAGGACGATCTCGGCCCACTACATCCATCACGAGGGTTTTCGCGAGGCCGTCGCCGACTTCCTCAAGCGCGAGCGGGCGGGCGTGGCGCAGGATCAGCTCTGGCTGGGCGGGCGGACACCGTTCAGGAAGGGCTAGAAAGCACCACGCGCCACCAGTCCTCGTTGTCGAGGTACCATTGCACGGTCGCCGCGATGCCTTGGCCGAAGGAATGCCGCGGCGCCCAGCCCAGTTCGCCGCGCGCCTTCGCGGCGTCGATGGCATAGCGGAAATCGTGGCCCGGCCGGTCGGCGACATGCGTCACCCGTTCCCGATGAGACTTGCCATCGCTGCGCGGCCTGAGCTGGTCCAGGCAGTCGCACAGAGCCTGGACGACTTCGATGTTGCTGCGTTCCTCGCCGCCGCCGATGCAATAGGTCTCGCCCGGTCTGCCTTGTTCTAGCACCATCAACAGGGCGCGGGCATGGTCTTCGACGTGCAGCCAGTCGCGCACATTGTCGCCCCGGCCATAGATCGGGATCGGCTGGCCGGCGAGGGCCGCCAAGATCGCCTTGGGTATCAGCTTTTCGGGATGCTGGCAGGGCCCGTAATTGTTCGAGGAAGTGGAGATCACGACCGGCAGGCCATAGGTGCGGCGCCAGGCGCGGACCATGTGGTCGGAGGCGGCTTTCGAGGCCGAATAGGGCGAACTGGGATCGTAGGGCGATGCCTCGTCGAAATGGCCTGCATGGCCCAGTGAACCGAAGACTTCGTCGGTCGAGACGTGAAGGAAGCGGAAGGTATCCCGGCCCGGTCCGGCCAGGCCGCTCCAATACTGTGTGGAAACCTCAAGCAAAGTTGAGGTCCCTGAAGCATTGGTCCGGACGAAGGCGGCCGGCCCGGCGATCGACCGGTCGACATGACTTTCGGCGGCCAGGTGCATGACCGCATCGGGGCGGAAGTCATCGAACAGCCGGGCAAGCCCGCTGCCGTCGCAGATGTCGATCTGGTGGAATTGGTGCCGGGGCGATTGCCGCGCCTCGCCCAGCGAGGACAGGTTCCCGGCATAGGTCAGCGCATCGACATTGCAGACCTCGGCGCCGGTCTCACCGATCAGCATGCGCACCAGCGCCGAGCCGATGAAGCCCGCCCCGCCGGTCACGAGAATTCGCCTGTGCTGCATTGTGCCTGTTCCCGAACCGTGCAGGGTTTACCGGACCTTACGAAATTGCGCCGATAGAGGGCAAGCCGTGGTAAGGGCGCGAAGTGTTGGACGATAGGGCCGGGCGGATTTCATGCAGGTTTTGGTGACAGGCGTTGCGGGTTTCATCGGGCATGCCCTGGCGCGCAGGCTGCTGGCGCGCGGCGACAGCGTGATCGGCATCGACAATGTCAACGACTACTACGCCGTCTCGCTGAAGGAAGCGCGGCTGGCGCAATTGCGCGAAGAGGGCGGGGCTCGCTTCACCTTTCACAAGCTCGATTTCGCCGACATGGCAGCGCTTGATGTCGCCTTGGCGAGTGTGCGGATCGACCGCATCGTCCATCTGGGCGCACAAGCCGGAGTGCGCTATTCGCTGCAGAACCCGCATGCCTATGTCCAGTCGAACCTGGCCGGGCATGTGAACCTGCTCGAACTGGCGCGGCACCGCCAGGTCGAGCACATGGTCTATGCCTCCAGCTCCTCGGTCTATGGCGGGAATGCCAAGCTGCCCTTCGCGGTAGAGGACCGTGCCGACCATCCCGTCTCGCTCTACGCCGCGACCAAGCGCGCCGACGAGCTGATGAGCGAGACCTATGCCCACTTGTTCCGCCTGCCGCTGACCGGCCTGAGGTTCTTCACTGTCTATGGCCCATGGGGGCGGCCCGACATGATGATGTGGATCTTCACCTCGAAGATCCTCGCCGGAGAGCCGATCCCGGTGTTCAACCAGGGCGAGATGTGGCGCGATTTCACCTATATTGACGACATCATCGCCGGGGTCATTGCCGCGCTGGATAATGCGCCGCTCGACGACGGGCTGGAAAAGGCCGGCGGCAGCGTCAAGCCGCACCGGCTCTACAACATCGGCAACAACCAGAGCGAGCATCTGATGAAAGTCGTGGGTCTGCTGGAGGCGGAATGCGGGCGTAAGGCTGCGATCGACTTCCAGCCGATGCAGCCGGGCGACGTGCACAAGACCTATGCCGATATCGGCGCGATTTCTCGCGATCTGGGTTATGCGCCGACTACCTCAATCGAAGAAGGCGTCCCCCGCTTCGTGCGCTGGTTCAGGGACTATCACGGCTAGGGCCGGCTCAGCGGCGCATCTTCCGCCGTCTTGACGATGTTGCGCGGCACCAGCGTCGGCTGGCCGTGGAGCAACTGGTTGGCGATGATGGCATAGTGCATTTCGGTCGCGCCCTCCGCCACGCATTTGGCGCGGGCATCGCGCATGTAGCGGTTGACGCCGGTGGAGTTCATGATCCCGCTGCCGCCCCATAGCTGGACCAGCTTGACGCAGACATCGAAGCAGGTCTCGCCGATGAAGGCCTTGCAGATGTTGGGCTTTTCGGGTGCCATGGTCCCGGCCTCGAATTCGCGCACGGTGGTGTAGAGCAAGTCGCGGCAGGCGGCGATCTTGGCATGGGCCTCGGCCAGCCAATAGCCGACAGGCTGCAATTCGGACATCTCGCGGCCGTATAGCTGGCGCTGCTTGACCTGCTCCAGCGTCTTGTCGAACAGCCCCTGCGCGCAGCCGATCGAGGTGGCCACATGGCTGAGCAGGTTCGCCTGGTTGGCCGGGCGATGAGAGAAACCGCCGGTCAGGATGTCGCCCAGCACGTCGTCCTCGGCGAGGAACACGTTGTCGAACGAGATCGGCCCGGTGTTGGTGCCGCGCCAGCCGAGCTTGTTCTCGTAGGGTTCGACGCGGAAGCCCTCGTCCTCCGCCTCGACCACGACGCAGCCGTAGCCCTCGTTGCCCTGGCGGTCTTTGGTCTTGCCCATGACGAGGTAGGTTTTCGCGGTCCCTTGAGTGCAGAACAGCTTGGCGCCGTCGATGCGGTAGCCCCCCCTTTCGTCAGACTCGTCGGGGAATATCTTGGTAAGGTGGCTGCCGATGTTGGCCGCCCCGGCGGGCTCGCTCTGCGAATAGGCCATCAGCCGCTCGCCGGTGCTGTTGCGCGGCAGGATGCGCTGCTTCTGCTCCTCGGTGCCGAGGATTTCGACGGTCTTGGGGCAGAGCACGATTTGCACCGTCAGCATGCCGGCGAAGGACGGGCTGGCCTTGGCCAGTTCCTCGACCACCAGGCAGACCGAAACCAGATCCGCCCCCGCGCCGCCGTATTCAGGCGAAGTGTAGAGCCCATAGAGCCCCAGTTCCGCCGCCTTGGCCAGCAGCTCCTCGGGCGTATGCTCGTCAAGGTCGATCTTGTTGGCGACCGGCTCGACTTCCTTGCGCGCGAAGGCCGCTGCCATGTCGCGCAGGGCGCGCTGTTCGTCGGTCAGCCAGTCCATTGCTCTCTCCCCAAACGCGAATGTGTCAGGCGCTCTGCGCGCGGTCGCAGGCGATCACCGAACCCGATATGAAGCTCGCCCGGTCCGAAGCGAGGAAGACCACCAGATTGGCGATCTCCTGCGGATCGGCCGGGCGGCCGCTGGCGAAGACCTTCAAGGTTTCCGCGCGTCCGCCCAGCCGCTCGTCGAACCGGTCGTAAACCGCCTGGGCCATGGCCGTTTCGGTGAAACCCGGCATCACTGCATTGACGCGGATATCGAGCCCCGACCGGTTGAGTTCGCAGGCGGCGCTGCGCGTGAAATGGGCGATGGCGGCCTTGCTGGCGCCATAGGAGGCCATCGCCGGATTGCCCTTCAGTGCCGCAGTCGAAGCGATGTTGACGATCGCTCCCTTGCCGGCCTTCCGCATGAAGCCGAGCGCAAGGGCCATGCCGTGAAGCGATCCCTCGACATTGACGGCGAAGGCCTTGCGATAGGTATCGAACATCTGGTCATCGACCCGGTCGAACGTGGCGACACCGGCACTGTTGACCAGAATATCGACGCGCCCCCAGGCTGCGGACAGCCATTCGCCCAAGGCATCCCAATCGCCTTGCCGGGTGACGTCGAGTTGGCGCGCCTCCGCCTTGCCGCCGCTGGCGACCACTTCCGCTGCCGCCTTTTCGGCTTCGGCAAGATTGCGGTCGAGTAGAACGACATGCGCACCGACTGCGGCCAGTTCCCGCGCCGTCGCCCGCCCGATGCCGCTGGCGGCCCCTGTCACCAGCGCCAGCCGGCCGCCGAGGTCGATCCAGCCCGTCATGCCTTCTCCAGGATATGTACGCCGGTCGCCGCGCCGAAGCCGAGCACATGCGAAAGCCCGATCTTCGCCCCTTCCACCTGCCGCTCGCCCGCCTCGCCGCGCAGGTGCATGACGATCTCGACCATGTTGGCAACACCGGTAGCGCCGATCGGGTGGCCC
>JAYRPK010000046.1:0-7680 GCA_041911195.1 Novosphingobium sp.
ACGCTCGACCAGCTCGATCTCGTCTGCCAGCGGCTGACCGGCGGGATCATCTAAGTATCCGATCCGAAACTCTCGTTTCGGATCGTTCGGCACCGGCCCTCTCCCCCGCCCGGTCACCCAAAGCATACAATCCCGTTGGGTGGCCTGGCGCGGGAGAGGGCCGGTGCCGCCTTGAAATTCGCTAAAGAGCGAATTTCAAATCAAACTGACAAAGTCGCGCCGCGCAACTTTGCCGGCGCGATTTGATTATTGCACGCGGATGCGCTTGTCGCGCACGCGCTTTTCGCGGATCACCGGGCGGCGCGGCACATAGCGAGTTCGCACCGGCTCATAGCTAACATGCTCTTCTTCCACGCAATTCCGTTCGGCCGGGGCGGCGCGTGTGACGGTATGCATCATCATCGCATGCCCGTGGCCATGGCCGTAACCGGCTTGCGCGTAATAGCGGTAGTAATCGTCGAAATAGGCTTCGCAGTATTCATAGCCCATGGTGCGCACTTCGCCACGGTGGTGGCGGTCATGGCGCTTCCAGCCATGGCCGTGATCCCAGTCGCCGCCGTAGTAGATATCCATCCGGCGGCGGCATTCCGCCAGCCAGACGTCTCGCATGCGAGGATCGACCTGCAGCGCCACCGGGGCGGGGGCCATCGGCGGATGGGCGGGGCCGCTCCAGACTGGGCGCGCGTCGGGCAGCCGGGGCGGGGGCGGAGCAGCCGGGATCGGCGGCTGCGCCATCATCGGCGCATTGGCCATGTCGGCACCGGGGGCGTCGTCAGCCAGCGCGGGAGCGGTTAAAGCGAGAGTGGCCGAGATTACGCCGATCGCGGCGAAGTTGCGGGCAATTGCGCGAATGTGCATGCGTTCCCCCTTGTCGGTCCCGCATGGCGGCACCAGGAATCCGGGCCGGGCTGATTCTCCCGGTTAACCCGGAATTTAGCATCGCAATCCGCGGGAAACCAAGTGTTGCGGCCCGGCGATGATCGGGCTGTCCCGATTCGGAGCATCATCGCGGCGTGCCGGCACCCGGTCCAGCGCCATTGCCGAGGCATCGCCATGCGCCTATCAGGCAGGTCATGAGCACCCGCCTTCGCAAGTTCCTCACCTCCTTGGGCATCTTCGTGATCCTCTTCGGGGCCTTCGGCGCCTGGGTCTGGCACGGCAATCCCTCCGATCGCGACATTGCCGCCTCCACCGGCAAGCAACCGACTTTGGTCGAGGCGGATTCGGAGACGATTCCCAGTGTCGGCCTGGCCGAGACGATCGGCTGGGGGGCCAATGGAGCGCCGGTCGCCGCGCAAGGGCTGGCCGTCGCGCGCTTTGCCGATGGCCTCGACCACCCGCGCACCATGCTCACGCTGCCCAATGGCGACGTGCTGGTGGCCGAAACCAATGCCCCGGCGCGCGAGGGCGGCGGCTTCACCGGCTGGGTCATGTCGTTCTTCATGGATTGGGTCGGCGCGGGCGGAGCTTCGCCCAATCGCATTGTCCTGCTGCGCGATGCGGACGGCGACGGCAAGGCCGAGGGGCGCTTTACCTTCCGGACCAAGGGTCTCGATTCGCCCTCGGGCATGGCATTCGGCCAGGGCAAGTTTTACCTCGCCAACCATAACGCGGTGCTGTCGTTCGATTTCACCCCGGGCGCGACCGAACTGACAGGCGAGCCCAGGAAGCTGATGGACCTGCAGCCGGGCGGCAACCACTGGATGCGCAACCTGCTGCTGAGCCCCGATGGCAAGCTGCTCTATGTCGCGGTCGGATCCGGCTCCAACATCGGCGAAAACGGCATGGCGTCCGAGACCGGCCGCGCGACCATCTGGGAGATCGACCTGGCCAGCGGCAGCCGTCGCCAGTTCGCCGCCGGCATGCGCAACCCCAATGGCATGGCCTGGAATCCCTCGAGCGGCGAGCTCTGGGCGACAGTGCAGGAGCGCGACATGCTCGGGCCCGATCTGGTGCCCGACTACCTCACCAATGTGCCGGTCGGCGCGCAGTATGGCTGGCCCTGGGTCTACTGGAAGGACGTGATCGACTGGCGGGTGAAGGACCCTATGCCGAACTTCCTCACCGAATATACCCGCAAGCCCGAATATGCGATGGGCGCGCATACCGCCGTGCTGGGGCTTCAGTTCTCGACCGGCGGCAACCTGATGGGCGAGCCCTTCGCCAATGGCGCCTTCGTCGCCCGCCACGGCTCGTGGAACCGCAAGCCGCTTTCGGGTTACGACGTGGTCTTCGTTCCCTTCGATGCCAATGGCAATCCGGAAGGCATGCCCAAGCCGGTCCTGTCTGGATTTCTCACCGGCAAGGGCAACGAAACCCATGGCCGGCCGGTCTGGCTCGCTTGGGACAAGGCGGGGGCATTGCTGGTGACCGACGATACCGCTGGAATCGTCTGGCGGGTGTTGGCGCCGGGTGCAAAACCATCTGCCGCACCCAAATCCATAGTGACAGGGCGCATGCCGCCACAGCGCGAACTCAATGCCGGACTGGAAGCCAGTTTCAGCAATCCCGGCATTGAAGAACAGCGCTGATTTTCAAATAGCTATGCCCGCCTGCCCGGCAAGTTCGGTCACGAATTGCCAGGCTACCCGGCCCGATCGGGCGCCGCGCCGTTTCGACCATTCGAGCGCCTCGGCCTGATCCCAGGCAAGGTCGTGCGTTTCGGCGTAACCGGCGATGATCGCCAGGTAATCGTCCTGGCTGCAATTGTGGAAGCCGATGGACAGGCCGAAGCGGTCGGCCAGCGCCAGCTTGTCGTCCACGGCATCGCGCGGGTTCACCGGATCGTCCTGTTCGGACAAGTGGCGGGCGACAATGGCGCGGCGGTTGGACGTGACGGCCAGGCGGACATTGCCCGGCCGCGCCTCGACCCCTCCCTCCAGCCATGAGCGCAAGGCGCGCGGGCCGCTGCCGTCGGCCTGCTCGAAGCCGAGGTCGTCGATGAAGACGAGGAAGCGACGGTCGACCTTGCCGAGCGCGGCAAACAGCTCCGCAAGCGAGGGCAGCGCTTCGGGCGCCACCTGGACCAGCGCGATGCAGGCGGGATCGCTAGCCTGCGCCGCAACGATGCTGGCGCGCAGCAGGGCGCTCTTGCCCATGCCACGCGAGCCCCACAGCAGCATGTCGTGCGCAGCGTGGCCGGCAGCAAGCCGCTCGACATTGCCGGTGACGCGCGCCTTCTGCTCGTCGATGCCGCGCAGCAGGGCAAGTCTGGGCGCTTCGATCCGGGCCACGGCGCGCGCCGATGCACCCAGCCAGACATAGGCGGGGGAATCGGTCCAGCAGTCGGCGGGCGGCGAAGGGGGGGCCATGCGCTCCAGCGCGCTGGCGATCCGCGCCAGCAGTTCGGTCTCTTCGCTCATCCCGCCAGCGCCTCGGCATCGAGGGCATAGAGCAAGGCGGCCCCGGCGGTCGCGGCAGCCTTCAGTCCCATGGCTTCGGGCACCAGGTGCTCGAGGAAATAGCGCGCCACCACAGGCTTGGTCCGGGCCAGCGCGCCGCCGAGCTCCTGCGCGGCGCGCGCCTGGCGCAGCAATTGCCATCCGGCGACGGCGCACAGGGTGAGGAACGGCACCGAGCCGGCGAGGCGATCGTCGAGGCTGGCGTCGGCCAGCATCCACTGGGCGATGCCGGCGCATTCCTCGGCAAGTTCGGCAAGGGCAGGGGCGTCTGCGGCATCACCGGCTATGTCATTCAGCAGGCTTGCCAGCACCGCGCCATTTTCCATGCCGAGCTTGCGGGTGACCAGATCGGCCGCCTGGATGCCGTTGGTGCCTTCGTAGATCGGGGTGATGCGGGCATCGCGATAGTGTTGCGCCGCACCGGTTTCCTCGATGAAGCCCATGCCGCCGTGGATCTGGACGCCCAGGCTGGCGACTTCGCAGCCGATGTCGGTGCCCCAGGCCTTGATCAGCGGCACCAGCACGTCGGCGCGCGCCTGTGCCACGGCATCGCCCAGGGTGCCGCGATCGACCTGGCCGCCGGTGTAATAGAGCAGCGCCCGCGCCGCTTCGGTCAGAGCGCGCATGCGCAGCAGCATGCGGCGCACGTCGGGGTGTTCGACGATGGCGACGGGCTTCTTGTCGGCGGCCCCGGCCCGCGCGCTCTGCACGCGCTCGCGGGCGTAGGCGCTGGCCTGCTGCAAGGCGGCCTCCGCTACCATGACCCCCTGCGCGCCGACATTGATCCGCGCCGAGTTCATCATGGTGAACATGCATTTGAGGCCCTGGTTCTCGCCGCCGATCAGCTCGCCGATGCATTGGTCATGCTCGCCATAGCTCATCACGCAGGTCGGCGAAGCATGGATGCCCAGCTTGTGTTCTACACCTATCGCTTTGACATCGTTTGGTAATCCTGGAGTCCCATCGGCGTCAACGTGATAACGCGGCACGATGAACAGGCTGATACCGCGCGACCCCTCGGGCGCACCGGGCGTGCGCGCGAGGACGAGGTGGACGATATTTTCCGCCAGCTCGTGCTCGCCCCAGGTGATGAAGATCTTGGTGCCCTTGATCAGGTATTTGCCCTTATGCTCGCCTTCGGAAATGGGCGTGGCCGTGGTGCGCAGCGCACCGACATCGGAACCGGCCGAGGGTTCAGTCAGGTTCATCGTGCCGGGCCATTCGCCGCTGATCAGCTTGGCGAGATACACCGCCTTCTGCGCCTCGCTGCCATGCTTCTCGATCGCCTCGATCGCGCCGACGGTCAGCATCGGCAGCAGCGAGAAGCCCATGTTGGCGCTGCCGAGATTTTCCAGCACGCAAACCGCCAGGCTGAAGGGTAGGCCCTGCCCGCCAAACTCTTCCGGCCCGGCAACCGCGTTCCAGCCCTGCTCGACATAGGCTTTGTAGGCCTCGGCATAGCCCTCGGGCAGCCGCACTACGCCATTTTCCAGCCGCGCGCCCTGGGTGTCGCCGATTCGCGAAAGCGGGGCGAACTCTCCTGCGGCGAATGACCCCGCGCCCTCGACGATCGCCTCGACCAGGTCGGCGCTGGCCGCGGCGAAGCGTTCATGCGTGGCCAATTCGGCCACTCCGGCGTTGACCTTGAGGGCGAAGGTCTGGTCGGCGGTGGGGGCAGTGAAAGTCATGGCCACGCTTTTCCTTGGATTTCTCGGCTCCCGCCTATAGCGGCAAGCCATGGTGGACAAGAGCCAGCCCCGAACCGAACCCGCCGATGCGGCAGGCGTGGCGCATGCGGCTGAGGTGCTGCGCGCCGGCGGGCTGGTCGCCTTGCCGACCGAGACAGTCTATGGCCTTGCCGCGAGGGCAGACAGCGATGAAGCGGTGGCCTCGATCTACCGCGCCAAGGGGCGGCCGGATTTCAATCCGCTGATCGTGCATGTGGCGGGGCTGGAGCAGGCCGAAACGCTGGCGCAGTTCGACGATCGGGCGCGAAAGGTCGCTGGTGCGTTCTGGCCGGGCCCGCTCACTCTGGTGCTGCCGAAACAGCGCGATGCGCAGCTTGCCTCGGCGGTGACGGCGGGCCTGCCGACTGTTGCCCTGCGCTGCCCGGCGCATCCGGCGATGCGCGCGGTGCTGAAGGAAACCGGCCTTGGCCTCGCGGCGCCCTCCGCCAACCGCAGCGGCGCGGTCAGCCCGACGACGGCGGCGCATGTGGCAGCCTCGCTGGGCGGCAAGGTGGATCTGATCCTCGATGGAGGGCCGTGCGAAGCGGGGATCGAGAGCACCATCCTTGCCTTGCGCGAGAATGGCGGATGGCAGGTGCTGCGGCCAGGACCTGTCACGGAAGCCCGGATTTCCGTCCTTCTCGGCGGCAAGAGTGACGTCGTGACGTCAGCGGCCATCGAAGCGCCCGGCCAACTTGCCAGCCACTATGCGCCGGGCAAGCCGATGCGGCTGGATGCACAGACGGCGGAGGCGGACGAATTCCACATCGGCTTCGGCGCGGCAGCGGGGGACTTCAACCTGTCCGCCAAAGGCGACGCGGCAGAGGCTGCGTCCCGGCTTTATGCGGCGCTGCACCTGGCATCGGCTTCTTCCAAGCCACGGATCGCCGTCGCGCCCATACCCGGCCAGGGCATTGCCGAGGCCATTCGCGATCGCCTCGGCCGGGCTGCCGCCTGACTTCTGTCACCAGGACAGGGGTAGCGCGATCGGCGTGATCATCCCGCCGAGCCAGGATTCGACCTCGGCCCCGGGCGCGATCCGGAAATCCGGCACGGCGGCGAGGAACTCCTCGATCGCGATGCGCAGTTCCCGCTTCGCCAGGTGCATGCCGATGCACATGTGCGGTCCGAAGCCGAAGCCGACGTGACGCGGCTTGCGGTCGAGAATGACCTGGTCCGGATCGGGGAATTCCTCGGGATCGCGATTGGCGAGGAACGTCGCCATCAGCACGGAATCGCCCGGCATCATCGTGACGCCGCCGATCTCCACCTGTCTTACCACGCGGCGCGGAGTCACTGCCGGAGCATAGGCGCGCAGCAGTTCCTCGATGGCCTCGCCGATCCGTTCCGGCTCCTTGCGCAATAGCGCCTGATGCTCCGGGTGCTCGGCCAGGTGGCGGAACTGGTGCCCGATGTTGGTCGATACCGTATCGAGCCCGCCGACGAACAGGTTGAAGCAATAGCCCATGATCTCGTCGTGGTTGAAGCCGCGGCCCTCGAATCGGGCGCCAAGGCCATAGCTGATGAAATCGTCGGTCGGCTTGCGGCGGCGCTCCTCGATGGCGTTGCGCAGGTAGAGGCTGACTTGCTTCGTCGCGCTGACGACCTGCGCAAGGTCCATCCCGTGCAGCAACTGGTGTTCCCAGGCGAGGAACTGCTGCATGTCCGACTGCGGCAGGCCCATGAGGTCGATGAACACGCGGATGGGAAACTCGAAGGCGAAATCGTTCATGATCTCGCAGTGCCCCTGGTCCTTGAAGCGGCCGATCGCCTCGCGCGCATAGTGGCGGACCTTGCCTTCCAGCTCGGCCATGCGGCGCGGGATGAACAGCGGGTTGATGGCGGAACGGATCGCCGTGTGCAGCGGCGGATCGATTTCCGAAGGGACATTGACCCATGTCTCGCCGATCATGCCGGAGAAGAAGGCTCCGCCCGAAACGGTGAAATTGTCGTTGTCGAGGTAAATCCGGCGCAGGTCTTCCATGCGGCGAGGCACCCAGGCGCTGCCGATCGAAGTCGTATGGCTCCAGAAGATCGGCGGCTCTTGGTGGACGGCTGCGATCAGGCTATGCGGGTTTTCCTTGGTCCGAGAGCCGACGTAGAAGGGAAAAGGCCGGACCAGTTCGGGCGGCACGTGCGCGGGCACCGGTTGGATCCTTTGCCGCTGCTGCTGGTCTTCAAGGTCCATCGACATCCTCCCCTTCGATGCGCCGGTCAAATGGTTCCAGTCTGCATCGGCCATGCGAGAATGCGCTGGCGATCAAATGTCTGCAAGCGGTGCCAAACAAAAAGGCCGCCCCCTTGCAGGAGCGGCCCCTTGGTGATTCGATTTGAGGTCCGGATCAGGCAGTCGCCGCCTGCTCATAATACTTCGGCGCATGCTCGTTGAGGATCGCCAGGATCTTGCCCAGCGCTGCCTTCTCGTCGGTCTTTTCCATCGCCGCGAGCTCACGCGCAAGGCGCGACGAAGCCGCTTCGAAGATCTGGCGTTCGGAATAGCTCTGCTCCGGCTGGTCGTCGGCGCGGAACAGGTCGCGGGTCACTTCGGCGAT
>JAYRPK010000047.1:0-8268 GCA_041911195.1 Novosphingobium sp.
CATGACCACCCACCTGCGCTTCGGCTATGGCTTCGACATGCGCAATCCTGCGCAGTGGTTCCAGCCCTGGCCGGACTTCTACGCCGAGACGCTGGAGTTCATCGAGCATATCGAGAGCCTGGGCTTCGAGCAGGTCTGGTTTGCCGAGCATCACGGCATCGACGATGGCTACATGCCCTCGCCCATCGTCTTCGGCGCGGGAGTGGCGACACGGACCAAGAAGGTGCGGATCACGCAAGGGGTGGGGCTTGTGCCGCACTACCACCCGGTGCGCCTCGCCGAAGACATTGCGGTGCTCGACATCCTCTCGAACGGCCGTGCCGAGCTGTCCATGGGCATCGGCTATCTCGGCTTCGAGACCGAGGCCTATGGCCTTCCCAAGGGCAAGCGGGGCGCGATCTCGGACGAGGTTTTCGAAGTCACCCGCCGGCTGCTGGCGGGCGAGACAGTCGACTTCGATGGCGATTTCTACCAGTTCAAGGGTGCGAAGTGCACGCCTTTGCCGGTGCAGCAGGGCGGTGTGCCGATTTTCGTCGGCGGAGTCGCCCAGCCCGGATTTCGTCGCGCCGCGCGCTTTGGCGACGGCTTCATCGGCCCGGTGGAGTTCTGGCCCGCCTATGTCGAGGAGCTCAAGAAGCTCGGCAAGAGCGAGGCGGACGGACGGATCGTCTCGATGAGCTATTCCGACATGTGGTTCCTCGTCAGCGAGGACCCCGAACGCACGCTCGACCTGGTCGCGCCGCACGCGCACTACCAGATCAACACCTATGCCGAATGGCAGGAAGGTGCTGACTGGGCCGTCTTCGCCAACATGAGCGTCGACGAGTTCAAGCAGGCCGGCATGATGAAGGTGCTGACGCCCGACGAGGCGGTTGCCTACATCAAGTCGCGCCAGGAACAGGCGCCGATCGAGGCCTTCTGCATGCAGGCGCCCTCGGGCTTTCCGTTGAAAGTGCTGGCCGAGCATGCCGAGCTGTTTGCCGGCAAGGTCATTCCCGCTTTCCGGTAGGAGTTTGCGCAGGTCCCCCTAGCGATATCTTAACCGCGTTTCGCCCATCAAGGCGGCAACCGCTTGCTGGGGAAAGCATGTGTCCGAGAAATGGATAGCCGAATTCGTCCGCTGGGCCGAACGCATCGCACTGTTGCTGATGTCGGGAAGCGTCATCTGGCGCATGCTGCCGCAGTTCACCCTGCACCCGCAGGTGGTGCTGGTGCTTGTCGGCGAACTGGCCGCGGTGTTCTTCCTGCTGATCCAGCGCAAGGGCACCTGGTCGAGCAGTTTCTATACCACCAGCATCGCCTTTCTTGGCACGGGCGCCGCCTTGATGGTCTATCCGATCGGCGTGGAACTGGCCCCGGCCTGGATCACTTTCCCACTGATCATGTGCGGCACAGCGATCACGATCCTGGCCAAGTTCTCGTTGCGCCGCAGCTTCGGGCTGATCCCGGCCAACCGCGGGGTAAAGGTGGGCGGCGCCTATCGGTTTGTCCGGCATCCGATGTACACCGGCTATGTGTTGAACCATGTGGGTTTCCTACTGGTGTTTTTCTCCGCATGGAACCTGGCCGTTTATCTGGTCGCCTGGCTTCTGCTCTACCTGCGCGCGATCGAGGAAGAGAAGTTCCTGCTGCAGGACCCGCAATATGTCGACTATGCCAGCAAGGTGAAGGCGCGGATGATCCCTGGGCTGGTCTGACCCGATCCGGATTCCGCTGGAAATCGATGCTGACGGCAGGCATTCTCCCTTCGGGGAGTTGCGATGGAAAAGCTCGAAATTGGCCTGTGCTGGGGCACAGTCTACAAAGCCAGCCTGATCGAGATGATCGAGGCGGCGGCACGGCATCGATTTCCGACGCTCTCGTTTCCACCCGCACTCTATTCCGCCAGCATCGAGGCGGGCCTGGACGCAGCGAGCCTGCGCAGGCGGCTGACCGATGCCGGAACCCGGGTGCGCGTAGTGGACTGCATATCGGGCGGCCTCCCCGGCATGCCCGCAACACCGATCCACTTCGACGGCATGACCATGCCCCGCCCCGACGAGCGAGCCTGCTTCGCCATGGCCGAGGCGCTGGACGCCCCGATCGTCAACCTGGCCCTTTTCGGCGCGGACCCTGTGCCGCGCGAGGCGCTGGTCGAGGCCATCGCCGGCATCTGCGGAAGGGCGGGCAAGCGCGGTCTGACCATTGCGCTGGAATTCGTGCCGCAGACCGGCATTCCCAGCCTTGAAGGCGCATTGGCGATTGCCGAGGCGACCGGCGAGCCCAACTGCACGATCCTGCTCGACACCTGGCACCTTGCCCGCACAAGTGGCACGGCGACGCACATCGCTGCCCTGCCCGCGGGAAGTATCGGCGCGCTGCAATTGTGCGACCGGACCGAACCGCCGCCGGGAACGCCCTATCGCCCGATGACCGGCCGGGACCTTCCCGGCGAAGGCGAACTGCCGCTGCGCGATATTGTCCTGGCCGCACGCGCCAACAGCCCGGGCATTACCGCCGAAGTCGAAGTGTTCAGCGCGGAATTGGCGGGCCTGGGCATCGATGCGGCCGCCGAACGCACGGCCAGCGCCATTGCCACGTGGCGCGCGGCGCACGGCATCTGACAATCCGGCTGCCGTTCGCTCAAGCCGCCCCGACCTTGGGCCCTACCGGAACCTCGCCCGCCGTCACCACACGCTGCATGACTCGGGACCCGGAGTAATCCGGCACCGCGTAGTGCTGCACGGCGCGGTTGTCCCACAATGCCACGTCATTGGGTGACCAGTGCCAGCGCATGGCGAAATCGGGCGACTTCAGGTGCTCGCGCAGAAGTGCGCAGATATGTTCGCTTTCGGCGTGGGTCAGCTCGGCGATGCGCACCACGCCGGCCTCGCTGTAATAGAGCGCCTTGCGGCCAGTCACCGGGTGGACCCGGATCAACGGATGGACGACCTCACCGCCATGGACCGCCTCGTTGCCGGAATGCGCCTGCGCCGTCTGGACGCCCATGCGGCCCAGGGTCGGGAACATCGAATGGACCGCGCTCAGCCCATCCAGCATCCGGCGCATCGGCTCCGACAGGGCATCGTAGGCGGCGTACATCGACAGCCAGCAGGTATCGCCGCCATATTCCGGCGGCTCGACCGCGCGCAGCGCAGTCAGGCCTGGAGGCACGGCAACGAAGGAAGTGTCGCTGTGCCACACTGCGGTCGAATGGCGGGTAGGCCCCAGGTTGCTGGTACCCACCGGCTTGGCGTCCTGGTTCATCGCCGAGGCGAAGGGTTCGGGAATCGGCTGTTCGAACTGTGCGACGAATTGCCCCATCGTCTCGTCAGTCAGGTCCTGATCGCGGAAAAACAGCACGCCGTGATCGAGCAGCGCTTGCCGGATGCACGCGACGGCATCGCCGGGCAAGGGCCTGGTCAGGTCGACGCCTTCGACCAGCGCCCCGACATTGGTCGTCAATTTACGGACTGTTGGAATCTCGCCCTCACCCATGGCCGCCTCTCCTTGCTTCTTGGCATCTCGGAGACCGCAGATAGTGCCATATCGCGCAATTCGCGAGGCTTCAGCGTCCAAACAGTTGCTCGATCAGATCGTCCAGCCCAATGGAGGCCGCCGCCGAGGTTATGCATTCCGCCCGAAGCAGCTCGCCCAGCGCCCGCTGATATTGCGCGATGCGGTCGATCGCCTGAAGTTCGCACATATGTCCGGCAACCAGCGAAGGATCCAGGCACAGCTTGTGGCCCAGACCCTCGATCTCGCAGGCGAGTTCATCCATGACGCCGGCAACCCGCGCCAGATCCAATGGCACGAACGAGGCACTCACGCCGCGATGGCCATCTGTTCGGGAGTGCCGAGCAGTTCGAGATCGAGCACCATGACCATCCGCTCGCCCAGGGCGGCAAGGCCCTTCAGGAAGGGGACCACTTCGTCATGACCGGTATTGGGCGGCGGCTGCAGTGAATCGCAGGGCAGCTCGACAATATCGCTGACCATGTCGACGATCAGCCCCAGCGTCTGTCCGCCCAGCTGAACGACGATGATGGCGTGGCGCGAAGTAGTCTCGGTGGCCGGCCAGCCCAGGCGTGAGGCGAGGTCGATCACCGGCAGGACCGTGCCGCGCAGGTTGACCACGCCGGCGACATAGTGCGGCACCTGCGGAAGCTTCGTCGCCGGTGTCCAGGCGCGAATTTCACGGATCGCCATGATGTCCAGGCCGAACAGCTGGCCGGCGACTTCGAAAGTGATCAATTCCATCTTCATCGGGGCTACTCCAGAAAACTCAATGCGCGACGCGGCGTACGGCGGCCGCCAGCTTTTCCGCGTCGAACGGCTTGACGATCCACCCGGTCGCCCCGGCGGCGCGGGCGCGCGCCTTCTTCTCGTCCGAGCTCTCGGTCGAGAGCACCAGGATCGGACGGTCGCAATGCCGCTCGCAGGCGCGCAACCGTTCGATCAGCCCGAAGCCGTCGAGGCGCGGCATGTTGATGTCAGTGATGATCACGTCGACATCGTTGGCCGCCAGCCATTCAAGAGCGGACTGCCCGTCATCAGCCTGGGCGACATGGAAGCCGCGGCTGTCGAGGGCATGAAGCAACAGCGCCCGCATGCTGGCGCTGTCGTCAACGGTCAGGATACGCAAGGGCTTGGTCATGGCCGGATTCACTTTCATCAGAACAGTTCGACGTCGCCGCGCGAGACGGCCTTGGCTGGGATCGGAGCGGATTCGTTCAGCAGAGATGCATCGATGACGCGGCAGCGAACCTGGCCCCGCGCCGGGCGAAACTCGACACGCCGGGCGCAAGTGCCGCCAAGATCCGCGCGGACGACCGGAATGCGTTCCCGCTCCAGGAAGCGACGGGCGAACTCGGCGTTTATCGTGCCGATCTGAGCCATGCCTGCCCGCATGTTGGCGCCGCCATACAGGTGCGCGCGCAGGCGGTGTTTGGCGCCGCCGTGACCGATCATTTCGTTGATCAGCACTTCCATGAGGTAGACTCCATAATGTTCGTCGACCGTACCGGGGGCATGGCCGGCAGGCGGTTCGGCCAGCAGGAAATGGTTCATCCCGCCCAGCTCCGCTTCCGGATCGTAGAAGCAAGTCGCGACGCAACTTCCCAGGACCGTCGTGAACTCGACGCGCGGGCCAGCACTGACACGAGCCTGACCCTGCAGGACCGTGATGCGCGTCAGCGACTTGTCCGGGGAGGCATGCGAATTGATCATCGTTTCAGGCAGCCTTGCTGAAGGCATGGCGCGCGATGCGTCCAATGGGAGCGACCACGCTGGCCGCCCCCAGCGTGATCGCCGCGCGCGGCATGCCGAAGACGGTACAGGTCGCCTCGTCCTGGGCGATGGTGAAGGCGCCTTGCTCGGCAAGCGCCAGAAGCCCCTTGGCACCATCGCTGCCCATGCCGGTCAGCAAGATGCCGACCGAGCGGCTGCCGAAGGCCTTGGCGACGGATTCGAACAGCACATCGACGCTGGGAAGGTGCCCGGAAACCGGATCGCCCTGGCGCAGCTTGATGTAGAAGCCGCCCTCGCCGCCGACCATCATGTGCCGGTCTCCGCCAGGCGCGAAATAGACCTTGCCGCGCCGCAATGGCATGTCGGCTTCGGCCAGGACCACTTCGGCCGGGCAAATGTCGTTGAGCGACCGGGCGATCGCAGGGGCGAACCGGGCGTTGACATGCTGGACGATCAGCATCGGCGGGCAGTCCGCCGGGCAATCGCGCAGCAGTATCTGCAATGCTTCCACTCCGCCCGTCGATGAACCGATTGCTATGGCGCGCGCATCGGACGGCAGTTTTGCCGTCGCGCGTTTGGCGATATTCGAAGCCGTGGGCAGATGCACCTTGGCGGCATGTCGGATAAGACTGGCAAGCTTGCCGTTGTCCTCAAGCGGCAAACCTCCGGAGCGATCGCACTTGGCATAGCAATCGACCGCGCCAAGGGCCAAAGCCCTGGCGGTGACATCGTTGCCCTGTTGCGTCGATCCCGACACCACGATCACTGGCGTTGGCCGCAGTTTCATGATCTTTTCGAGGAAATCGAGCCCGTTCATGCCGGGCATCTCAACGTCCAGCGTCACTACATCGGGATCGAACTGCTTGATCAGTTCACGCCCTTCGGCTGCATTACTGGCCGTGCCGATAATCGAAATATCGCCTTCGCCGGAAAGCCGCGACATCAGGATCGCCCGCATGGTCGGGGAATCGTCGATGATCAGTACTCGAATTGTCATGCAACCCTCCTTCGGTAGATCGTTGGCCCTACGGCCTCGAGCAAACTGGCAGCGGGTCCCGACACGCGCTCGCTATGCCCGATGTACAAGAATCCGCCCGGCTTGAGCTGAGCGGCAAAACGGGAAATCAGTCTTTCTTTGGTTGTCTGATCGAAATAGATCATCACGTTGCGGCAAAAGATCACGTCGAATGGCTGCCGCATCGGCCAATCGCCCAGCAAGTTCAGTTCGCGAAACCGGACTATGGAACGCGCCGCATCGCAGACCGCGACATTTCCGTCCTGGGTCTTGAGCCAGTTCTGGCGCAGGATATATGGCACATCTTTGACATCGCCTTCGGCATAGATGCCAGCGCTTGCGGTTCGCAGGACATGATCGGCAAGATCGCTGGCAAGCAGCAGCACGTTTCGCTTTGCCAGCCTATGCCCTTCAACCCGCTCTTCGCCCAGAAAGGTCATCACCAACGACCAGGTTTCCTCGCCGCTTGAACAACCAGCCGACCACATCCGCACGGCGCCTCCGGC
This sequence comes from Novosphingobium sp., assembly GCA_041911195.1. Classification (GTDB taxonomy): domain Bacteria; phylum Pseudomonadota; class Alphaproteobacteria; order Sphingomonadales; family Sphingomonadaceae; genus Novosphingobium. Next base: position 6,751 of record JAYRPK010000047.1, read on the forward strand.
TTCGAGCCGGTCAACCAGCGATGGACGCACGGTTTCGGCAAAATGGAGGAAGTGGTGCGCTTCGCGATAGAAATAGGTGTGATTGGTGGTCAGCGCATCGACTGCCTGCTTGCGCATTGCCGGGTCGCTGCGGATCATGCCGATATATTCGGCAAAGGTGGTCTTTCCCGATTTGCGGACCAACGGCGCGATGCGCGAATAGACCAGCATGGCCTTGCCTTGCGGAAGGACATTGCCGGATTCGCCATAGATCAGCTCGGAAATTGCCCGGAAATCGTTGTCCGAGTAAATTCCGGGGCTGACGCCTGGCAGGCATCCATTGGCAAAGGCGGCTGCAACCGTCATGCCGCCTCCCGCATGCCGCCATGGCCAAGCGTGGCGGCGACAAGCCCGTCGACATCCAGGATCAGCGCCACTCGCCCGTCGCCCAGGATCGTCGCGCCCGCCACGCCCTCGACCGCCCGATAATTGGCTTCCAGGCTCTTGATGACGAACTGGCGCTGGTCACTGATCGAATCGACCAGCAGGGCGGCTTGCCCGGCAACCTGCGTATCGACCACGATCAGGACACCTTGGCTGGCATCGCCGCCGCCGGCTCCCGATTGCGCGTGAGCCGCAACCGGCACGATCGGGATGAACCGGCCGCGCACGTTGAGCATCTGGCTGGCCGCGCCCAGCCCCTGGATCTCGCCCGCCGAAGGACGCAGGCTTTCTACCACGTGCGTCAGCGGAACGACGAAGGTCTGGTCGCCGACATTGACGATCATGCCATCCGAAATCGCGAGGGTCAGCGGCAGGGCCAGGGTGAAGGTAGTGCCCTTGCCCTCTTCCGATTCGATCGTGATCCGGCCGCCCAGGTCCTTCACGTTCTGGCGGACCACATCCATGCCGACGCCGCGCCCCGAGACGCTGGTGACGGTTTGCGCGGTCGAGAAACCGGGCGCGAAGATCAGGCTGTCGATATCTTCGGGAGCCAACTGGGCATCGGGTGCGACAATGCCCTTCTCAACCGCTTTCGCAAGAACGCGCGCACGGTCGATGCCTTTGCCGTCGTCGGCGATGCGGATGAGGATGCGGCCGGATCGCTGCTCGGCAGAAAGAGTCAGTGTCCCTTCGGCATGCTTGCCCGCGGCCAGCCGTTCTTCCACGCTTTCGATCCCGTGATCGACGGCATTGCGGATCAGGTGAGTAAGCGGTTCGCCCAGCCGCTCGATCACGGTCTTGTCGAGTTCGGTTCCCTCGCCGACGATCTCGAGCCTGACGTGCTTGCCGGTCGAAGCCGCCAGCTCGCGCAGGATGCGCGGCACGCGGCTGAACACCGAACCGATCGGCTGGGCGCGGATCGACATCGCGCTTTCCTGGATTTCGCGAGTCAGCCCCTCGAGCATCAGCAGCTCTTCATTGGCCAGCGCGTCGCCCGAAAGGCGCTGGGCCAGCATGGCCTGGGCAATGACCAGTTCGCCGACCGTGTCGATCAGCCGGTCGAGCTTGGCAAGGTCGATGCGGATCGACTGGCCC
>JAYRPK010000048.1:0-1874 GCA_041911195.1 Novosphingobium sp.
CCCCGCCATCGCCACCACTGCATCCTGCCAGCATTGCGACCAGGACCAAGCCAGCAATCGACCGCATCAGCGCCTCCCGAAAAGTTTCTCGATATCCCCGTGAGCCAATTTCACCCATGTCGGACGGCCATGATTGCACTGGCCTGAACGAGGCGTCCGTTCCATTTCCCTGAGCAGGGCATTCATTTCCGCAACCGAAAGCACCCGCCCTGCCCTCACCGAATGATGGCAGGCCATGGTTGCCAGCACATTGTCCAGCCGTTCACCCAGTAGCAGCGAGCCGCCATCCCCGGCCGGGCCATTGTGGGCAAGGTCATCGGCAATATCGCGCAATAGCGCCTGGGCATCGCTGCCATCCAGCGCGCGCGGCAAGGCGCGCACCAGCATGGCCGAAGGTCCGAACCGCTCGATGCCGAGGCCCAGGGTTGCAAGGCCTTCGGCTGCTTCCTCCAGCCGGTCGCAGCTCGGCTCGTCCAGTTCGGCAACTTCGGGCAGCAGCAACGCCTGCGAGGCGGCCAGAGCATCGCCTGCGCCCGCCGCGCGCAGCCGTTCCATGACGAGGCGCTCATGCGCGGCGTGCTGGTCGACCAGGACCAGCCCGTCCTGCGCCTCGGCAACGATATAGGTTCCGGCGACCTGGCCACGGGCGACGCCGAGCGGATATTCGGCAAGCGCCTCGGGCGGCGGCTCGGCCGCTTCGGCCCGCGCGGCGGGCGGCGCCAGGATCGCTTCCTCGTAGGCACGCCAGGCCGCGCCCGCTTCGCCCAGCCTTGCCGGAGCGGCGGAATATTCGCGGGCGAACAGCGATGACAGCGACGGCGCGGGCGGCGCCGCCGGTTCGCTGCGCCACATGGCCATGGCGGAAGCAGCAGGAGCCTGCGCGCTGCGCTGCCCGGCGCTTTCCAGCGCATGGCGCAACCCGCCGACGATCAGCCCCCGCACGAAGGCCGGATCGCGGAAGCGCACTTCGGTCTTGGCCGGGTGGACGTTCACGTCGACGTCCTCGCACGGCAGGTCGAGGAACAGCGCCAGCACCGCGTGACGGTCGCGCGCCAGCAAGCCTGAATAGGCCCCGCGCACCGCGCCGATCAGCAGGCGGTCCTTTACCGGCCGGCCATTGACGAACAGGTACTGGTGATCGGCGACGCCGCGGTTGAATGTCGGCAGGCCGGCAATGCCCGAAAGGTGCGCCGATCCGCGCTCGACATCGATAACCACGCCGTCTTCCGCCAGCTCGCGTGCGACAATCCGGGCGACGCGGTTCGGCAGCGTCTCGCCGGGCTGCACCGCCAGCGCTCGCCTGCCGTCATGCTCCAGGGTGAAGCCGATCTCGGGCCGCGCCATGGCGAGGCGCCGCACGACATCCAGGCATGAGGCATATTCGGCGCGGGGGCTGCGCAAGAACTTGCGCCTGGCCGGAACTTTGGCGAACAGTTGCTCCGCGCGGATGCGGCTGCCGGGCGGCAGGGCCGCAGGGCCATCCTCCACCAGCATGCCGTTATCCACGACACGCCGCCAGCCATCGGCGGCATCCCTTGTCCGGCTCTCGATGGCGAGCCGCGAGACCGAGGCGATCGAAGGCAAGGCCTCGCCCCGGAAGCCGAGCGTCGCGACCTGCTCGATCTCCTCGCCGGGCAGCTTGGACGTCGCGTGGCGCTCCAGCGCCAGCGCCATGTCGGCGGGCGTCATGCCGCAGCCGTCGTCGGTCACTTCGATCAGGTCGATGCCGCCATTGGCAAGCCGCACGGCGATGTTCGAGGCCCCGGCATCGATGGCGTTCTCGACCAGTTCCTTGAGCGCCGCCGCCGGCCGTTCGACCACTTCGCCCGCGGCGATGCGGTTGACCAGTTCCTCGGGTAGGCGGCGGATAACGG
>JAYRPK010000049.1:0-12647 GCA_041911195.1 Novosphingobium sp.
CGCGCAATTCGTCGATCGCCTCGTAGACGGGCTTGCGCCAGTTGATCGTGCGGATGGCGGGATCGGCCAGCCGGTCGATGACATGGCAAACCCTTACATGGCTGGTGGGCACTTTGCTCGTGTACATTGCGGGACTCCGGCGCAGGTTCGGATGCAGTGGTAACCGGCACTGGTTAATCGACTGTTAGGAGCTGGGCGGATTTTTGCGGGATGGAGAGAATATTGGCGGTGGCGTGGTCACCCCCGCTTGCGGAACAGCAAGGTCATCCGGTCGCTCTCGCCGACTTCCGTCACCCTGGCCTTGAGCGCCTCGTCGGTCACGCCGCGCAGGGTCGGCGGCAGGGTCCACACGCCTTCCGGCCAGTCCGCCGGGTCGCGGCGGTTGGCGTTGACTTCGCTCTTTGCCACCAGTTCGAAGCCATGCGCCTGCATCAGGGCGATCACGTCTTTTTCGCGCATGTAGCCCTTGGAGCCGTCGACATAGTCCGGCGCGGCATTGGGCCTGGCGCGGTGTTCCTCGATGCAGACCAGGCCGTCGGGCTTGAGCAGGCGGCGCACTGTCGTCAGTTCGGCGAAAAGGAAGCCGAAGCGGTTGATGTTGTGGACCTGGCGCATGATCATCACCCGGTCAATGGTGCCCCTCATCGCCGGGGGCAGGCCGTCGCTGTTGTAGCCAGCGAAGCGGCTGGCGGGCAGGCCGGTCCAGCGGGCGGCGGCGGGGGGGAATTTCTCGGCGGTGCCGCCAAGGCCATTTCGCATCTGCTCGGTGCCGGTGCGTACGTCCGGGTTGAGCGCGATGTAGCGGCCCTGCTCGCCCAGGTAATTGGGCAGGATGCGTGTCCACCAGCCGCCGCCGGGCATCACGTCGACCAATTGCTGGCCGGGCTGCACGCGGCAGAAGGCAATGGTTTCGGCCGGGTGGCGGAAACGGTCGCGGGCGCGGTCGGCCTCGGTGCGATGGCTGTCGGTCAGGGCAGAGGACAGGGCGAGGCGCGAGGTTGCCGCAGGCTGCCTGGCGCCGGCGGCGGGACCGGCGAATGACAGGCCGAGCGCCAGGGCGGCGGCGAGAGCGATTGTGCGCATGCTGATTCTCCCCATGGGCGGTGACAAGCCCGAAGCTGGCCCCTATCTTCGGGCCAGAGGAGTAATGGCAAGATGGGTGAACAGGCAACGGCAATCGTCGCGGGCGGCTGCTTCTGGTGTACCGAGGCGGTGTTCCGCGACGTCATCGGGGTGAGCGCGGTGGAGAGCGGCTACATCGGTGGTTCTGTGCCCAACCCCACCTACAAGGCCGTCTGTTCCGGCGCGACCGGGCATGCAGAGGCGATCGCGGTGACTTTCGATCCGGCCCAGCTCGCCTATGGCGACCTGCTCGACGTGTTCATGGCGACGCACGATCCCAGCCAGTTGAACCGCCAGGGCAACGACATCGGAACGCAGTATCGCTCGGCGATCTTTCCGCTGGACGACGCGCAACGGGCCGAGGCCGGGGCGGCGATCGCGCGGTGGAACGCGGAACATCCCGGCCAGCAGGCTGTTACCACTATCGAGGGCTTCTCGGAAGGAAGGCAGGAGGCCGAGTGGTATCCGGCCGAGGACTATCACCAGGAGTATTGGGAAGGCGAAGGCCAGCGCAATCCCTACTGCCTGGCAGTGATCCCGCCCAAGCTGCAGAAGCTGCGCAGGAGCTTTGCCAGTCGGGTCAAGGCCTGAGCCGGCCTAGCGGCCGATCGAGGCGAGGTATTCGGCGCGCATCCTGGTGAACAGCTCGCTCTGCCGCTGGGTCTCGCCGGCGGTTACGCCCGCGTCCACGGCGATGACCTGTCCGGTGACGTGCGCCGCGCGGTCGCTGGCGAGGAACGAGGCCATATTGCCGATGTCGCGCGGATCGCCGCTACGCTTGAGCGCCTGGGTGATCTGGCGGCTGGGGGCGAGGTAGTCGATCAGGCCTTGCGCTTCCTCCGGACTGAGGCCGGGCTCGACGTGGCTGTTCATCCGGGTGGGAATGCCGCCGGGGGCGATGGCGTTCACTCGGATATTGTGCTGGCCAAGATCGATCGCGGCGCAGCGGGTGAAGGTGTTGATGCCGGACTTGGCGGCACGGTAGGCGGGGATGGCGTAGCTGGGCACCAGCGAGGCGATCGAGCTGGTGTTGATGATCGAGCCGCGCCCCTGCTTCGCCATGTGGAGCGCGGCATAGCGAGTGCCGTGCATCGCGCTGGCGAGGTTGGTGCGCAGCACCAGCTCGAGGTCCTCGAAGTCGTCGTCAAGCAGGCTCTGGTGGAACCTGCCGCTCATCCCCGCGTTGTTGAACATCACGTGGAGATCGCCGAACTCGGCCACGGCGAAGGCGACGAGCGCTTCGATCTCCTCCTTGCGCGAAACGTCGGTGAGGCAGAAGCGCACCTGGCTGCCAAGGCTGGCGGCGAGTTCCTGCCCGGCCTCGACGTCGATATCGCCGATCACGACCCGTGCGCCCTGCTCGACGAAGACCTCTACCGAGCCACGCCCGATGCCATGCGCGCCGCCGGTGACGATCGCGACCTTGCTTTCCAGTTCCTTGCCCATGCCATCTCTCCTCTGGCGGCGAAAATGCACCTATCCCTGCAGCGCGGCCCGGAAGCGCAGCTTGGCCAGGCTCAGCACGGCCAGCAGCACCGCGCCCAGCACGATTACCGCCAGCAGGCCCGCGCCGTCGAGCAAGGCGAAGCGGAATAGCCCGGCGATCGCCGGGACGCCGAACAGCAGGCCGAAGAAGGCCAGCCCGGCAGCCAGCAGGATCGCCAGCGGCACATTGCGGCCGATGCTGCGGATGCCGCCGGTCGCGGCGAACGTTCTATTGGCGACGACCAGCACCAGCACTGCGCCGACCAGCGCCGCGAACATGCCGGTGCGCGCCTCGGCCAGGGCGAGATGACTGGTCCAGGCGGCAAGGCCGATCAACAGCGCGAGCGCGACCAAACCCTGCAGCAGCGACCAGCCGATCAGCCGGCGCGGGAACAGTGCGCTGTCCGGGTTGCGCGGCGGCCGGCGCATGACGTCGGGCTCTTCCGGCTCGGCCTCGAAGGCAAGCGAGCAGACCGGATCGATCACCAGTTCCAGCAAGGCGATGTGCATCGGAGCGAGGATGATCGGCCAGCCGGTGAGCAGCGGCGCCAGCGCCAGCCCGGCGATCGGCACGTGGACGGCGAAGATGAAGGCCATGGCCTTGCGCAGGTTGTCGTAGATCCGCCGGCCCATGCGCACGGCTGCCGGGATCGCACCGAAGTCGTCGTCGAGCAGCACCAGGGCGGAGGCCTCGCGCGCCACTTCGGTGCCGCGCCGCCCCATGGCGACGCCGATGTGCGCTGCCTTCAGCGAGGGCGCGTCGTTGACCCCGTCGCCGGTCATCGCGACCACTTCGCCGGCCACCTTGAGCGCCTGCACGATGCGCAGCTTGTCTTCCGGCATGACCCGGGCGAACACGCTGACGCCGCGGATGCGGGCGGCGAGTTCGTCATCGTTTAGCGCGGCAAGGTCGCCGCCGGTCAGCAGATCGCCCTCGGCGATGCCTGCCTGCCGCGCGATGGCCCGCGCGGTTTCGGCATGGTCGCCGGTGATCATCACCACGCGCAGGCCCGCCTGCCGCAATTCGCGCACTGCATCGGGCACGGTGTCGCGGATCGGATCGGCCAGGCCCACCAGTCCGCGGAAGGCATAGGGAAATTGACGGTGCGATTCGGGCAGGTCCTCGCTGTCCCATTGCGCTTCGGCCACCCCCAGCACGCGCAGGCCCTGCGCGGCCATCGCGCCCGCCGCGGCGGCCACATCGGTGCGCTTGGCCTCGGGCATGTCGCACAGCTCGGCAATCGCCTCGGGCGCACCCTTGGCGGCGACCAGGTGCCGTTCACCTTCGCGCACCCAGACGTGCGACACGGCGAGCAGATCGGGACTGAGCCCGTATTGCCGGTGCAGGCGCCAGCCCTGGTCCTGCCGCCAGTCGAGCCTGTCGCCGCTGTGGCGCCGGCTCAGCTCGTGGAAGGCCGTCTCCATCGGGTCGAACGGCTGTTCCAGGCAAGCGAGCAGGCCCAGCCCGGCCAGTTCGATGAATGGCTCGGGGATTTCCACGCTGGCATCGCTGCCGGGTTGGAAGCGCGCGCCATCGGGCAGCCGCAGTTCGGCGATCGCCATGCGGTTCTGGGTGATGGTGCCGGTCTTGTCGCTGCACAGAACGGTCGCCGCTCCCAGCGATTCGATCGCCGAGCCTCGCCGGGCAAGCACGCGAAGCCGCGAAAGGCGCAGCGCCCCCATGGTCATGAACAGAGTCAGCACCACCGGCAATTCCTCCGGCAGCATCGACATGGCGAGGGCAATGCCCGCCAGCACCGCTTCCAGCCAGTTGCCCCGGGTCAGGCCGAACAGCACCCCCGCCAGCACGCTCACCCCGATGCCGACCGCGGCGAACCAGCGCACCATTCGGGCCGATTCCACCGCCAGCCTGGGCTTGTCGGTGGTCAGCCTGGCTAACGATGCGCCGATCCGGCCGGTCCGGCTGCGCGGCCCGGTGGCGGCGATGGTGGCAATGGCATTGCCGCGCACCGCAAGGGTTCCCGAAAACACGAAGGGCAGATTGTCGCCGCCGGGCAGGGGCGGGGCCTGCCTGTCTTCTTCCGTCGCCAGGGCGCGCTTGAGAACCGAGACGGATTCGCCGGTCAGCACGCTTTCATCCACCTGCAACTGGTCTGCCGCTTCGAGCCAGCCATCGGCGACGATGCGGTCTCCCTCGGCAATTACCAGGAGGTCACCTTCCACCACCTGCGATGAGGCAATCCTGCGCCGCTCCCCGTCGCGAATGACCAGGGCGAGCGGCGCGGCCATTTCTCCCAGGGCGGCGATCGCCCGGTCGGTCCGGCCCTTCTGGACGAATTCGATGACCACGGAGAACCCGGCGAACAGCAGCAGGACCAGGGCATCGTGAATATCGCCAAGCACCATGTAAACCGCGCCCGCGCCGAGCAGCAGCAACAGCATCGGTTCCTCGAACACTTCGCCGGCCAGCCCCAGCAGCGACTTGCGGCTGGCTCGCGCCGGAACATTCGGCCCGTCGCGCTCGAGCCTGCGCCGCGCCTCGGCTTCGCTGAGGCCCGTGCCCGGCTCGCTCATCGGTCAGGGGTCCGGAAGCGGGCGATGAAGAAGCCGTCGATGCCGCCTGCCTCCGCCAACATGCCGGGATCGGTGCGAAGCCAGCCTTCGGGTGAGGGGGAGAGGCCGGCGGGCAATTCACCGGCGAGGATCGGATCGGCGGGCAGCGCGATGCGCCGTGCCTGTTGCTCGCCCTCTTCGGCTTCCAGCGAGCAAACGGCATAGACCAGTGGCGCGCCGGGCTTTAGCCACTGCACCGCGCGGTCTAGCAATTGCGCCTGCAACTCCGCCATGTCGGCGATCTGGCGCGGGCCCACGCGGTGGAGCACGTCGGGATGGCGGCGGCAGGTGCCGGTGGCGGTGCAGGGGGCATCGAGCAGCACCGCGTCGAATGGTTCTTGCGGCTGCCATTGCAGGGCGTCGGCGACCACTGCCTCTGCGGCAAGGCCGGTACGAGCCAGGTTCTGCCGCAACAGCTCCATGCGCCGCGCGCTGGCGTCCAGAGCCGTGACCTGCCAGCCCGCCGCCGCGAGCTGCATGGTCTTGCCGCCGGGCGCGGCGCAGAGGTCGAGGACGGTCCTGCCGTCGCCTGCGCCCAGCAGCCGGGCGGGCAGGCTGGCGGCAAGGTCCTGTACCCACCAGGCGCCGTCCCTGTAGCCATCCAGCCGCTCGATAGCCTCCCCGCGCGGCAGGCGCAGGTGGCCGGGCAGCAGCGATATGCCGCCGAGGCGCTCGGCCCATTCGCCGGTGGCAGCGGGATCGCGCAGGGTGAGGTCCAGCGGCGGCGGTTCGGCCAGACCCTCTGCAATATGGGCGGCCCTGTCGTCCCACCTTGCCGTTACGTCGACCCGGAGCGTCGGCGCTTCCGGCAGCTTCACCGCCAGCTTCACCAGGGTCGAGAAGACTCCGTGCGCCAGCCGCCTCGGTCCGCCCGCAAGCAGCGGCAGGGCCGTGGCGATCACGGCGTGCGGCGGCGTGTCCAGCCGCAGCCATTGCGCCAGCATCAGCCGCAGCACCGCGCGCGGCTTCGCGTCTTCGGGCAGGGGCTGGCGCGTGGCGCTGTCGATCAGACTGTCGAGATCGGTCAGCCAGCGCAGCGCCTCGGAAGCAATGGCGCGGGCCAGCGCGCGGTCGGCCTCAGCGCGCAGGCCCTGTAGCGCCGGTTGGCCCGCCTGTTCCAGCGTCTCGCCCCGGCGCAGCACGGCGTCAGTCAGGCGTAGCGCTGCCTTGCGCGCGGGAAGGCCGGGAATGTCCATGCAGGTGCCCTAGAGCGATTTCGAGCCGGATGGAAACATCCGGCGACTTGGAAATCGCGGCAAGCCAAAAAGCGCCGGTCCTTGCATTCCACCGCCAGCGCGCGCATCTGGCCTATATGACCAAGCGCGCGACAAAACGCCCCGGCAATTTCGTCAAACCCGCCCACTGGAGCGACGCCCCGCCGCCCAAGCCCGAGGCGGCGAAGGATGAAGGCGATCCGGAGGGGCTTTCGCCGACCCGCTATGGCGATTGGGTGCGCAAGGGAATCGCAGTGGATTTCTGAATCCTTCCCTGCAGGGAGGATCAGGGCAAGATATCGATCGTGGCCCCGTCGGGCACGGCTTCCCACAAGGCTTCGATCTCCGCATTGGCCAGTGCGATGCAGCCATCGGTCCAGTCGCCGGGCACGCGCCCATCCGCCCAGCCGTTGGGCTGGCCGTGAATAAAGATGTCTCCTCCCGGACTGCGACCATAGGAACGGGCGAAGGCCTGGTCGTTGGCATTGGGATAGGAGATGTGCAGCGACAGGTGATAGCTGCTCTGGGGATTGCCGAAGTCGATCGTGTACCGCCCTTCGGGTGTCCTTTCATCGCCCTGGAACTGCTTGTGGCCGATGGGTTCATCGCCAAGCTGGATCTGCTCGATGGTGTGAACCAGCTGCCCGCCGGAATAGAGCTGCATCTGCCGTACCGACTTGAGCACGCGGACATAGTCCACTTCCGGCAGGCGCAGCGAAGTTTCGGCCTTCGAGGCCGCCGCCGGCAAGGTCAGGGAGAGCGCCAACGCCCAACGCAAGCGCGTGGCCTTCGACAGGCTCAGGCTGAGCGGACTTTGGCTTGGACCCATAGATCGAACTCCGCTCGTGCTGAGCTTGTCGAAGCATCCATCAATCCACAAACGGATCGCGCACCAATATCGTAGCCTCGCGTTCGGGCGAAGTGGAAACGAGGGCTACAGGGCACTCGATCAATTCCTCGATCCGGCGAACGTATTTGACCGCCTGGGCAGGCAGGTCGTTCCACGAGCGGGCGCCAGCGGTGGTGCCGCTCCAGCCTTCCATTTCCTCGTAGATCGGCTCGACTGCGGCCTGGTCGGCGGCGTGGCTCGGAAAATAGTCGAGGTGCTTGTCGCCAATCTTGTACCCGGTGCAGATCCTGATCGTCTCGAACCCGTCGAGCACGTCGATCTTCGTCAGGGCAATACCGGTGATCCCCGAGATGGCGCAGCTCTGGCGGGTGAGCACCGCGTCGAACCAGCCGCAGCGGCGCTTGCGGCCGGTTACCGTGCCGAATTCATGGCCGCGCTCGCCCAGCCGCTGGCCCACTTCGTCCTCCAGTTCGGTGGGGAAGGGGCCCGAGCCGACGCGGGTGGTATAGGCCTTGACGATGCCCAGCACGAAGCCGGCCGAGCTTGGTCCCAGCCCCGATCCGCTGGCCGCCGTGCCCGAAACCGTGTTCGAGCTGGTGACGAAGGGATAGGTGCCGTGATCGACGTCGAGCAGCACGCCCTGCGCCCCTTCGAACAGGATGCGCTTGCCCGCTTTCCTGGCCTCGGTCAGCGTGCGCCACACCGGCTTGGCGAAGGGCAGGATGAAGGCGGCGATGTCCCACAGGTCGTCCAAGAGCCGCTGCCGGTCGATCGGTGGCTGGCCGAAGCCGGCGCGCAGGGCATCGTGGTGGGCGCAGATACGGTCGAGCTGCGGGTCAAGATCGTCCAGATGCGCCAGGTCGCAGACCCGGATCGCGCGGCGGCCGACCTTGTCTTCATAGGCAGGACCGATCCCGCGCCGGGTGGTGCCGATCTTGCCGGCGCCGCTGGCATCCTCGCGCAGGCCATCTAGATCGCGGTGGAAGGGCAGGATCAGCGGGGCGTTCTCGGCCACCTGCAGGTTTTCGACATTGACGTCGACACCCTGGTCCTTGAGCTTCTTCACTTCGTCGCGGAAGTGCCAGGGATCGAGCACCACGCCATTGCCGATCAACGAAAGCGTGCCGGTGACGATGCCCGAAGGCAGCAGGCTGAGCTTGTAGGTCTGGTCGCCCACCACCAGCGTGTGCCCGGCATTGTGCCCGCCCTGGAAGCGCACCACGGCATCCGCCCGGCTGGCCAGCCAGTCGACGATCTTGCCCTTGCCCTCATCGCCCCACTGGGCGCCGATGACGGTGACGTTGGCCATGGTTACAGTCCCTCACCTGCCAGAGAGACCCGCAAGCGCCCTTCGACAGGGCTCGGCGCAAGGGGTGGACCGGTGGGGCGCGTGCCCCGCAAACGGCGGGCGCGTTAGGCGCAAGTGCTAGGGAGAGTCAAGGCTCGTCCATGTTGACTGCGATCAATGCACCCGATTGCCAGATCGCAGATTGGGCGAAACAGTTGGAAAGGCGAAAGATCGATGCTCACTCAGCCCGATCCAGCGGAAGCCAACAGCTATTTGCGCTATTTCTATCGCAATAGGCGGCCCACCTGGTTCGGGCGCTTGTGGAGCCGCGCCTATGCGGCCCTCGTTGGGCTGGGCGTCTTGCCGCCGCTGCTTGCGGCGCTGCATGTCAGGGACCGAATTACGGGTGCGACCGGTGGCGTCGTGCTCGTTGCCGTAGAGCATGAGGATCATACTTACCTCGTTTCAATGCTCGGCGAAGAAACGGAGTGGGTGAAAAATGTCCGGGCCGCGGGAGGGAAAGCCCGGCTGAAGCGCGGCAATTGGCGCGATGTCGTTCTGAGCGAGATTCGGGTGCAAGAGCGGGCGCCGATCCTCAAGGCTTGGAGCCAGGTGGCAACCAGCGGACGCAAGCATCTTCCATTGAGCCATACCGATTCGCTCGAACGTTTTGCCGAGATCGCCGCCGACTATCCTGTATTCAGGATCGATGCCCCAACTCCCTGAAGCAATCCAGCCATACCTTCCGGGAGGGGCTGGCCAAGCGTGGCTTGCCTGGCAAAGGCGTCCGGCCCACAACTGCATGTGAAATTTGGGGAGGATGTCGTGAAACTCGCAGCATTCGGCGTTGTCGGTCTCGGCCTGTTGACGGCAGCCATGTCATTTCCGGCGGCCGCGCAGGAAGGCGTGATGTCGCGATCGACGATCAAGGGCGATCCGCTCGCCGCCTGCGGCCACCGTGCATATGTCGCCAATTCCTATTCGAACACGCTCTCGGTGATCGATCTGGCGGAAATGAAACTGGTGGCGACTCTCGCCACGGGCAAGGCGCCGGTCAACCCGACGTTCAATCGCGATTGGACCAGACTGTACTTCTCGAACGTGGAGGACGGGACGCTGTCGATCGTGGATGCCCGCGGCGGCACGATCGAACGCACGATACCGGCCGGTCGCCCGCATCCCTCGGGGCTGCGCTTCCTGCCTGATGGAAAGCGGCTGGTCATTTCCTTCATCGGCGCGAAGACCAGCGATGCCGGGGCCCTGGGCGTGATGGACCTTTCGTCGGGCAAGCTCGAAAAAGTCATCCCCGTCCAGGCCCAGTCCGAACGCTTCGACATCACGCCCGACGGCAAGCGCGCCTATGTCGCCAATCTCGTGGCGCAGACGGTGTCGGTAGTGGATCTGGACGCCGGGGTCGTCGCGGCGACCATCCCGATGCCCGAGAAGTATCCGTTCAATGTGCTTGTCTCGCCCAATGGCAAGCGCGCCTTTATCGGCAACGTGATGGGCAGCACCATCGTCGAGATCGATACCGCGACCAACAGTGTCACCCAGACGATCAGGACTACAGCCGGCCCCAATGGCATGACTTTCACGCCCGATGGCGACAACATCCTGTTCACCACGGTCTATGCCGGGCGGCTCCAGTCCTACAATCTCAGCGCCAGGGTAGTGAACGAGGGGGCGCACGTCGGTTTGTTGCCGGGCTTCGTGCGGCTGGCGCCAGATGGCCTGCGCGGCGTGATCGTGCGGCCTTATGGCCGCCAGGTATCGGTCTTCGACGGGACGACAATGCAGGTCATTGCCAATATCGAGACCGGGATCGGGCCATCGACCGTCGCGATCTGCGGTAATCCGTGACTGGCGGGAAGGGAAGGCAATGAAAGTCGCATTCATCGGTCTGGGCAGCATCGGCCAGTTCATGGCGCGCCGGCTGGCGCAGGTCGGCTTCGAGGTCACCGGTTGCGATAAGTCTCCCGAAATGCTGGCCATGTTCGACGAGCCCGGCGCGCGGCGCGAAGCCGATCCAATCGCGGCAGTGCGAGGGGCAGACGTAGCCGGAATCTGCGTGCTGAACGATGCTCAGGTCGAAGCTCTGGCGGGAGATGGGCACTTGTTCGATTCGCTCGGCAAGGGTGGGGTTGCAGTGATCCATTCGACGGTTTCTCCGGACCTCGCGCGAAGCCTGGCGAAAGTGGCCGAGGGATACGGCGTCGGCCTGGTCGATGCCGGCGTCTCGCCCGGCGGGCCGACTATCGGTGCGGGCAAGAGCTCGATCTTCGTCGGCGGAGAAGTGGAAACAGTGGAACGGGCGCGGCCATATCTGGAAGCCTTCGGCACGGTTGCACATCTCGGGCCGGTGGGCAGGGGGCTGGAAGGCAAGCTGCTCAACAACCTGACTTCGACCGCTGGCTATGGCCTTGCCGTTTCGATCCTCGCCATCGCCCGCGAACTGGGCTTCGACGAGGAGACCCTGCGCCAGGCCATGCTGCTGGGATCGGCGCAAAGCTATTCGCTGCAAGTGACGCCAGGCCTGCTGCGCCCGCACGGGCACGGTGCGACCGGTACGCTGGAGGGTCTCTACGATACGCTGAAGAAGGACACCGATCATGCCGCTGAGCTGGCGGGGCCGGACAATCCGCATGGCCAGGTGATGCTGACGGCCGCGCGGGCGATGCTGGATGCCTTGCAGGAGCGGGCGGGGGAGTAGGTCTGCCCTCTCAGGCCTCGCTCACAGTCCCGGCCGCCTTGGCGCCCTTGTGCCGGTTGAGCCTCGGATCGCCCTCGCCGTTGTCCAGCGTGCCGAACAACCAGTCATAAAGCAGGGTGATCGTCGCATAGTTGCCGCCGGTGAAGCGGACGTGGTGGAAGTGGTGCATCTTCGAGGCGTAGGCCCAGCTCCTGAACGGGAAACGGTCCACCGTCCAGCGCGCGTGGTTCTGGTTGTTGATCGCGCTGAAGGCGATGAAGGTGAAGACGATCGAGACGAAATTGAACGGACCCATGAAGCGCGCGAGCACGAAGATCGTCACGGCATAGAGCCCCAGCCCGATCGCCACTTCGAGCGGGTGGATGTAGCTGCCGTCCCATTTGACCGGATTGTGCTGGCGGTGGTGGATCGCGTGCATCCACTTGAGCGGGCCTTCGTACCATTCGGTATCGTGGAAGGTGAACCGATGAGTCAGGTAATAGACGAAATCGTAGACCATCAGGATGACGAAGCAATCGACTGGCACGCGCCACCAGGTCTGCGGTTCCAGGGTGATGCTGAACGGCACGAACAAGCCGAAAACCACCAGGATGAACAGCCCCGACCACTTGCGGTTCCACGCCTGGTTCGCCGCATAGGCGGGCTTGGCCATTTTCTCGGCGAAGGCCGCCTTGTTGGCCTGCTGGGCTTCCTTCAGCACCGGGATGTAGGCGGCGGCCTTGGTGCCGGCATAGGTGAGCGCGAAAATGACCACGGCAGCCGCGGCCGACAGACCGATATGCCAGGAAGCGTAGAGTTCGGCGAAAGTCGGTGCGTGCATGTATCTTTCCTCTGCAGCCGTACCTTAGTCAGCCGCTATTTTTCAGACAACGGTTCAATGGGCGCCGCGTCGGAGTCTTCGAGCCGGTGTGTGCAGCCAAGCGCCCTGGCATCGCAATCGCCGCAGACCGCCGCGACTGTCCGCCAGCCCACGGCGCGCAGGCGAGCGGCCGTCTCGGCATCGTGGCCCAGCGGCAGGAACAGCGTGTCGCGCGGCGTTTCGCCGTCGGCCAGCGTGTCGATCAACTCGTCGGGATAGAGCGAAAAGCCCATGGCCGCCTCGCCCGCCGCGCCTTCGGCGCCGACGATGGCATAGGAGCCGCCCCGGCCCAACGCGCCGCGCAGGCCTTCGGCGTAGAGCGTGAAGCCGAACCATGACTGATATTCGAAGCCGTGGCGTTCTGACGGATCGAGAGTCAGCCGCGCCTTGCCGGCAACCCGTGCGGCGATCCGGCGCAGCGCATCGATGCGCGAGGACAGCGCACCGCCCGCGTCGAGCGCCGCCAGCCGTTCGACGGCCTGTTCGAACGGGCCGATGGCGGTGAGCAGCGGCAGGTAGGCTTCGCCCCCGGCGGCGACCAGTCC
>JAYRPK010000050.1:0-1715 GCA_041911195.1 Novosphingobium sp.
AAATGAAAGGCGAAGTCGAAGCCGGCTTTGCGGCCCTGATCGAGCGCGACCTGGCCACGGCCGGCGCCTTGCTCGATGGCCGCCAGCAATCCCTGCTCATGCCGCTGGCCCGCTTCGCCGCCGCCAACCAGCCTGCCGCCTGCGCTGCGCTGATCGACTGGTCGGCCCCGCTGAGCGCCGACATTGCCGACCTGGCGCGCTGGCAGGCGGTGGCGGGTTTGCTGCTGACCGGCACCGGCACCCTGCGCAAGACGGTGGACAAGCGCTGCGGCTTTCCGGCCGACAAGGAATTCGCCGAGCACAAGAAGGCGATGCTCGAACTGCTCGCCGACCTGCGTGCCACGCCCGGTCTGGAGGCGGCGCTCGGCGTGCTGGTGGGGCTGCCGCAGCCGCAACTGAGCGCGGCCGAATGGGCGACGGTCGAGTGCTTCTCGCGCCTGCTGCGCCTGGCGGCCGGGCAGTTGTGGCTGGCCTTCCAGGAAGCCGGCGAGGTCGATTTCATCGAGATTGCCGCCCGCGCCAGCCTGGCCTTGGGTGACGACGAGGCGCCGACCGATCTGGCGCAGGCTCTCGATTACAAAATTCGCCACCTGCTGGTCGATGAATTCCAGGACACCAGCCCGACCCAGGTTGCGCTGCTCGTCAAGCTGACGCGTGGCTGGACGCCGGATGACGGGCGCACGCTGTTCGTGGTCGGCGATCCGATGCAGTCGATCTACCGTTTTCGCAAGGCCGATGTCGGGCTCTTCCTGCGCGTCCGCGAGCGGGGGATCGGCGACATCCGCCTCGAACACCTGCGCCTGTTCCGCAACAACCGCTCGTATCCGGGCATCGTCGATTGGGTCAATAGTGCCTTCCCGAGCATTTTTCCGGCCGAGGACTGGCCGGAAACCGGCGCCGTGCGCTATGCCGAATCGGCGGCGACCAAGCCGGCGCGGAGCGACAGCGGGGTGCAGGTGCATCCGGTCATCGCGGTCGATGGGGGCGATGCGGCTGGCGACGAAGCCCGTCAGGTTCTGGCCCTGATCCGCCAGGCCCGGCAGGAGGCGCCGGAGCACAGCGTTGCCGTGCTGGTCCGGGCGCGCAGCCATCTTGATGCGCTGGTCGCCGAAATCCGCCGCAGCGCACCCGACTTGCGCTTCCAGGCGGTCGATATCGAAGGCCTGGATGGCCGCCAGCATGTGCAGGATCTGCTCACCCTGTTCCGCGCCCTGCATCACCGCGCCGACCGCGTGCATTGGCTGGCCCTGCTGCGCGCGCCGTGGTGCGGCCTGAAGCTGGCCGACCTGCACGCGCTGGCCGCCGACGACAGGCAGCGCACGCTGTGGCAATTGATGCACGACGAGGCGCGTGTACAAGGTCTGTCGGAAGACGGCCAGCACCGCCTAAGGCATGTGCGCGAGGTGCTGAGCACGGCCTTTGCCGCCCGCGACCGCCAGCATCCGCGGCGCTGGCTGGAAGGTGTCTGGCTGATGCTGGGCGGGCCGCGCTGCCTGGAAGCGCCGGCGGCGCTCGACGATGTTGCTGCCTTCTTCGCCCTGGTCGATCGCCTGGTCGCCGCCCGCAATCTGAGTCCGGAAACTCTGGCCGCCCAGGCCGCCGAGCTGTTCGCGCCGGCCGATCCGCAAGGCGCGGCGGTGCAGATGATGACCATCCACAAGTCGAAAGGTCTGGAGTTCGATACGGTCATCGTGCCTGGTCTGCATCGCGAAACC
>JAYRPK010000051.1:0-2452 GCA_041911195.1 Novosphingobium sp.
CGCCTTCATTGACGGTGCGCTTCGCCCGGTGGCGGAACGACCGATCGACGAGAATTTGCTGGCCCGCATGGGCCTCGCCGAGCCCGCCCTGCCCGCAGCGGCCAATGACAACCCGCCCTTCTTGCGGCGCCATATGCTGCCCCTCGGCGGCGCGATCGCGGCGAGCATTGCCGCGGTTCTCCTCCTGGCGGTTCCCCGAGGAGGCCAGCAGCCCGACGCCCTGTCGCTTGCGCTCGACACCACGCCTTCGCTCCGGACCGCCCATCTCGCGGACGGGCGGGCAATCGAGCCGACGCTGACCGTGCGCGGGGCCGATGGGCGCTGGTGCAGGGAATTCCGCTCGGGCGGCGAAACCAGCCTTGCTTGCCGCGGTAGCTCCGGCTGGAAAGTCGAGGCGAGCACCAAGGCGACCGGGCCTGCCGGTTCCGGCGAAGTCGGGCTTGCGGCGGGAGCCGATGCTTCCGGGCTCGATGCCACCTATCGGCGCCTGGGCGCTTCCGACCCGGTTGGCGGGAACGAGGAAGCGGCGCTCATCGCGCGAGGCTGGAACTCCCGCTGAAACCAGGCAGGCGCGCCGGTCAGAAGGCCAACTGCAACCTCGTGACTCCAACGTTGTTGATCCGCTCCGCACCGGTCGTTTCGAAGTGGACCTGCGTGCGCGTATAATTGGCCGTGAGCCTGACGTTGCTGCCAAGGTACAGGCTCGCCCCGCCGGAAAGGGCCTCGCCCACGCCGCGATCGAACTGGCCGTCGGACAGATCGAGCCGGCTGTAGCGGACCGTCAGCTCGACGTTGATCCGTCCCGATTTCAACTCGGGACCGCTGAAATTGCCGGAACTGCGGCCATAGCCATAGCTTCCGCCCGTCACCAGCACCGCCGCCTGCACCGTCTGGCCATTGAAGTGGAGGTCCGCGGCGCCATTGCGGTCCATCGAGAGGCCGATGGCTTGCCCCTGGATGAGCACAGGCCCGTGCGACAGGCCGATCTCTCCGCTCCACGTGTGCAACCTGCCGATGTTGGCAATGGAGCCGCTCGACATGGCGGCGGGCGCGAGGGTACTGCCGGCATCGGCGGACAGGCGCAGAACTTCGCCGCGACGAAAGCTGCGGCGTTCGCCTGCAGCGCCAACATGCAGCCGCGTCCTGCCGCTGCTGATCGGCAATGCCGTCAGCCGCCCGACAATTCCCCTGCCGCGCTCCGCCGAGCGGCCGTCCTCGTCGGCCAGCGCATCGGTGAACCAGCCGATGCTGGCGCTCCAGCGCTTGCCGCTGGCACTGGCCACACCACCCAGGCCGTAACCGGGCGCAATGGCGGAAGCGAGCGAGCGTTCGGCAAAGGGGATCGAATTGGAGCTTTGCAGGTCCTCGGCCGAGAACGGCACCATCATGTTGCCGCCGCGAAGCTCGACATTGCGGATTGGGGAAATGCCCAGCCACAGGTTACGCCACCCTTTAGAGCCACCGGCCAGTTCACGATCGACGCGAAAGCGCATGTGATCGCCCAGTTCACCCGAAAACTCGAGCCGGGCGCGGCGGATGTCTGCGTCGGTCACGCCGGTGCGGCCGAAGGCGGGCTCATCGAACACGGCGGCATCGACCTGGATGCGGCCGCCCAGGTTCAGCGTCAGCGG
Source organism: Novosphingobium sp. (assembly GCA_041911195.1). Classification (GTDB taxonomy): domain Bacteria; phylum Pseudomonadota; class Alphaproteobacteria; order Sphingomonadales; family Sphingomonadaceae; genus Novosphingobium. The sequence continues at coordinate 1,632 of JAYRPK010000051.1, forward strand.
TCCTTCCTTGAGGGTGAGGCCGCGGTGATCGGCCTTCACCCCGTCGGCATGTGCCGTGGTGGCGGTGGCGCCGAGCAGCAGCGCACCGAAAGCGGTTTTCTTCAAGGCGCGGATCCTTCGTATCCGATGAGGCGCAAGACGGTTTCGGCAAGGCCGCGCCTGTGCGCGCAGGAAAAGTTGTGGCGAGTGCCCTCGAGCACAGTCAGGCTGGATTCGCTGCTCCAGCCCGCGCGGTCGAGCGCGCGATGCCAGGCACGGGCGCGGGCGCGGCGATTGACGCCCTGCAGCCGGTCGATCTCGGGATCGCGGCGCAGCGCATCGTCGTCGGCGGTGTCGCGCTGGCCGACGATGAGGTGGAAGGGCACGGCCATGGCTTCAGGCGCCAGCCCCCCACCGCCGGGCATGTCCTTCAGTCCCAGCGGCCAAGGCAGGTTGGTGTCCGGCATGGTGTACCAGCCTGCCGACGCCGGGACGCAAACCCGCACGCGCCGCGGGTGCAGCATGGCGAAGCGATGAACGAACTGCGCGCCGCCGGAAAAGCCGAAGAGCGCGCAGCGCGAGGTCGCGAGGCCAAAGCGCTTGGCTGCATCGTCCAAAATGTCGAGCAGGGCCCGGTCGCTGCGCAGGCGGCGCTTGCGGTCGAGCAGTTGCTGGTACTGACCGTAGAGCTCCTGCCGGAACAGCGGGGCAATCAGCGGCACCCCGCATTGGCTGGCCAGTTCCGAGAAGCGGAGGACCATTTCAGCGGCATTGCGCGAGATGCCGTGGACCAGCACCAGCGGCTCTGCACCGGCGCGAAGGGTCGCAGGTGTGAAGGCATA
>JAYRPK010000052.1:0-7443 GCA_041911195.1 Novosphingobium sp.
AGGGCGATGGCAAGCCCCGAAAGCTGCGTCAGATCTGTAAGCCCTGGCAAAGTCATGCCCTTGCCATCGGCCAGGCGGGGCCCGGACGCAAGTCTCGTGCGCCAGCGCCCTTGCGGCGAAGCGCTTGTGGGGCAATCTAGCCGCGATGGTTCAGCACTCAGCCCTGCCTCGTGAAATCGCCAGCTGGTTCACCGGCCGGGGCTGGCGTGTACGGCGCCATCAGCTTGAAATGCTTGTGGCCGCCGATGCGGGCCAGCATGCACTGCTGGTGGCCGATACCGGAGCGGGCAAGACGCTGGCGGGCTTTTTGCCGACGTTGGCCGATTTCACGCCGTCGCGGCTTGGCGGCCTGCCGCCGCCCGAAGGCCTGCACACGCTCTATGTCTCGCCGCTCAAGGCCCTCGCGCACGATGTGCAGCGCAACCTGATGGCGCCGATCGAGGAGATGGGGCTGCCGATCCGGGTCGAGACCCGCAGCGGCGACACGCCGAGCGATCGCAAGGCCCGCCAGCGCGCGCGCCCGCCGCATGTGCTGCTGACGACGCCGGAATCGCTCTCGCTGCTGCTGTCCTATCCGGACAGCGCGGAGCTGTTCGCCGGCCTACGCCGGGTGGTGATCGACGAAGTCCATGCCTTCGCCACCGGCAAGCGCGGCGACCTGCTGGCGCTGTCGCTGGCCCGCCTGCAGGCCCTGGCGCCGGGCATGCGGCGCGCGGCACTTTCCGCGACCGTCTCCGATCCTGATGACTACCGGGCCTGGCTGGCGCCCCAATCGATTTCATGGGGAGGAGAGATCGATTCGGTTGCTTTGGTCGAGGGCGAGCCGGGCGCACCGCCGCATGTTGCGATCCTGCTGCCCGAGGAACAACGCGTGCCGTGGAGCGGGCATGCCGGGCGGTGGGCGATCCCCCAACTCTACGAGCAGATCCGGGGGCACCGCACGACACTGGTCTTCGCCAACACCCGCTTCCTCGCCGAATACCTGTTCGAACTGCTGTGGGACGCGAACGAGGACAAGCTGCCGATCGGCATCCACCACGGTTCGCTATCCAGGGAAGCCCGGCGCAAGGTGGAAGGCGCCATGGCGCGCGGGGAATTGCGCGCGCTGGTCTGCACCGCGAGCCTCGACCTTGGCGTCGATTGGGGCGACATCGACCTCGTCGTCCAGATGGGCGCACCCAAGGGGAGCTCGCGGCTGCTGCAAAGAATCGGCCGGGCCAATCACCGGCTCGATAGCCCGAGCAAGGCCTTGCTGGTGCCGGGCAACCGGTTCGAATTCCTCGAGGCCTTCGCCGCCGCCGAAGCGGTCGAAGAAGGGCAGCGCGACGGCGAAGACTTCCGCCCTGGCGGGCGCGACGTCCTCGCCCAGCACGTCATGGCCATGGCCTGCGCCGGGCCGTTCCGCGAGGAGGAACTGCTGGCCGAAGTGCAGTCGGCCCTGCCCTTTGCCGCGACGGACGCGCAGGAATTCGCCCGCGTGCTCGATTTCGTCGCTACAGGCGGGTACTCGCTGCGTGCCTACGACCGGTTCCGCCGGATCGTGCGCGAGGCCGATGGCGATTCCGGCGGGTTCATTTGGCGGCTGGCCCATCCCGAAATGGCCCACCGCCACCGGATGAACGCCGGCATCATCGTCGATGCGGAAATGCTCGATGTGCGCTTCCGTAACGGCCGTTCGCTGGGGCGGGTCGAGGAGAACTTCGGCGCCAGCCTCAAGCCCGGCGACACGTTCCGCTTTGCCGGCATGGCGCTCGAAGTCGAAATGCTGCGCGATCTGGAACTGGTGGTGCGCGCGGCGAAGAAGGCGGCGACGATCCCCAGCTACATGGGCGCACGCATGCCGCTGACCACGCATCTGGGCGAGCGAGTGCGGCGCCTGCTGGCCGACCGGGCGGGTTGGGCGCGGTTTCCCGAAGATGTGCGCGAATGGCTGGAAATGCAAGCCTGGCGTTCGCACTTGCCCGAGCCCGGGCGCCTGCTGGTCGAGAGCTTTCCGCACGAGCGGGTCGAGTACACTGTCTATTTCACTTTCGAGGGGTGGAACGCCAACCAGGCGCTGGGCATGCTGATCACCCGGCGCATGGAGGACCGCGGGCTGGGGCCGCTGGGATTCATCGCCAATGACTATGCGCTGGCCGTCTGGGGGCTGAAGCGAGTGAGCGATCCCGCGGCGCTGCTATCGCCGGAAATCCTGACGCACGAGTTCGTCGACTGGGTGCAGCAGAGCTACCTGCTGCGTCGCGCCTTTCGCGAAGCGGCGGTGATCGGTGGGCTGGTCGAACGCCAGCACCCGGGCAAGCGCAAGTCCGGACGCCAGGTCACATTCTCCACCGACCTGATCTTCGACGTGCTGCAAAAGCACGAACCCGATCACCTGCTGATCGAGGCCGCCTGGGCCGATGCCCGGACGCGCATGACCGACGTTGCCCGCATTGCCGATGTGCTCGAGCGGGCGGCGCAGTCAATCGACCATGTCCGGCTGGAACGAGTCAGTCCGCTGGCGGTGCCTGTGCTGTCGATGATCGGCCGGGAGAGCCTTCCGGCTGGAATGGCCGACGATGAATTGCTGGTCGAGGCGGAGAGCCTGGCCGCGGCGGCGATGCGGGTGGATGGACCCGTCGATGCCGGCGATCCGTGACCAGGCTCGCAAGTTAAGTTATTTGCCGTTCGGCGTCTTTCCGAACTGCGAGAACTGCTCGTTGCCGACGAAGCCGAAATTGGTGACCTGCGATTGCTTGACGATGCCGATCACTCTTGCCGAAACATCGTAACTGGCTTCGGGTTCCGGTCGGTATTGCAGCGCCGGTTCGGGCCGCATCGCCACGCTGGCGCGCAGGTTGGCGGCCAATTCAGCCTGGGAGATGGGCGTACCGTTCCACACGATGCGGTCGTCGGCGGTCACGGTGAGCCGGTTGACGTCCGGATCGACCTTGCTGTGTCCCGGCGTGGACGGCAGGTCGATGTCCAGCGAATGCGTCGCGACGGGGATGGTGATCACCAGCATGATCAGCAGCACCAACAGTACGTCGATCAGCGGCGTGGTGTTGATGGCCGAAAAGGGAGCGTCGGAACGGACGCGAGATTGCAGTGCCATCTGGGGCCTCCATGATGAAAACCCTGCCGTGCCGGCATGTTAACCGCATTCCCGCCGTCCGCCAAACCTAGCCAAGCTGAGCAAGCTTTTCGGCCTCGCCACTTGGTTTCCCGCGAGGCCACGAAGTGGCCTCTCGATGTTGCAGGCCCATCCTTCCGCTGCAGCAGATATCACGGGCCATACATGCAAAGGCGGCTGTATCAACACACGCGGCACCTTTGTGTCTTCGTGTGAGGAAGCTTCATCTGGCCTGGGGACAATCACTTGCCGGGCGACTTTCCCTCCCAGCACAAGAAAAGGGGGCGGATCGCTCCGCCCCCCTGGTGCTTCATGGACTTTCGCCTAGCGCATTATTTCGGCGCGTTGGGCGACTTGTCGAACTGGTAATACTGTTCGTTGCCGACGAAACCGAACTTGGTCACCTTCGATGCCTTGATGATGTTCAGGATCTTCGACGACATGTCGTAGCTGGCCTCGGGATCGGGCTGGTATTGCAGCTCCGGCTCCGGGTTCATTGTCAGCGAGGTGCGCAGGTTCTGCGTCAACTGGCTGCTGGTCAGCGGCTCGGCATTCCACAGGAGCTGGCCATCGCGGGTGATCGACACCTTGTTGACCACCGGCTTCACCGGAGGCGGAGGCGGCTGGTTGGGATTGGGCACGGGCAGGTCGATATCGACCGAATGGGTCGCGACCGGGATGGTGATGATGAACATGATGAGAAGGACGAGCATGACGTCGATCAACGGCGTCGTGTTCATTTCCATCATCGGCGAGCCATCGTCCTTGCCGCCTGACATTGCCATGGGAACTTACTCCTGAAATTCTTGCCTTCGCACGAATGCCTTAGGGGGCAGTGGGATCGACCGGGTTCGAGAGGAAACCGACAGTCGGATATCCCGAGATCTGCACGTTGTAGATCGTCCCCGCAACGCAGCGCCAGGGTGTGTTGACGTCGGCACGAATATGAACCTGCGGCACCTTGTCGGGATTGGCCTTCAATGCCTCGGGACCACCGGCGCGCTTGACGATCGCGTCAAGCCGCTTGAACGCCTGATCGCGCAGCTCGTCCGAGTTCACCGGGGTGATGTTGTTGAAGTAGACCCGGCATTGGCCATAGCGCGACGGGCCTTCATAGCCCGCTTCACCGGGACTGCGCCCACCCTGGTCGGTCGTGCTGACGCTGAGCAGCAGATTTTCGACCTTGTCCTTCGATTCCACCGAGACGAAAATCGGGATATGCAGCTTCTCGATGGTCTGGATCGCGATCGGAACCGCGATCAGAAAGATGATCAGGAGCACCAGCATCACGTCGACCAGCGGCGTGGTGTTGATTTCCGACATCGGTGTGTCTTCGGCGCCGCCTACTGCAACAGCCATGGTACGATCCTATCCTTGCTTCGCTCGATCCGGCGGCGGGCACGCATGCCGTAACCCGCCGCCTGTCCGGATATGGCGCGAGCCTGGGGCCCGCGCCCTATTCGGTTGCTTAGGCCTTGGGCGCGGCCGCCGGGGCAGCCGGCTTGGCGGCGGGGGCCGGAGCCTTCGACGCGGGCGAGGACGGCTTCACCGTACCGCCCGAGGCGATGTTGGCGAGCACGTCGGTCGAGAAGCCGGTGAGCAGTTCGCCGATCCGCTTGTTGCGGCTCTGCAGGTAGTTGTAGGCGAGCACCGCGGGAACCGCGACGAGCAGGCCGAGCGCGGTCATGATCAGAGCTTCGCCGACCGGGCCGGCGACTTTGTCGATCGAGGCCGAACCGGCGATGCCGATGTTGATCAGCGCGCGGTAGATACCGACGACGGTGCCGAACAGACCAATGAACGGCGCGGTCGCGCCGACCGTGGCGAGGAACGGAAGGCCGCCCGCCAGCCGGGCGTTGATCGAAGCTTCCGAACGGGCGAGCGAGCCATGCAGCCAGTCATGCGCTTCGGTGGGGTCCTTGAGCTTGGCGGCCGCTTCCTCGGCGCCGAGGCCGTCATCGACGATCTGGCGCCAGGCGCTGTTGGCGGGAAGCTTGTTGGCGCCGTCCTTGAGCGAAGGCGCTTTCCAGAACTGGCCGGCCAGATCCTTTTGCTGGCGCATGATCTTCGACTGTTCGACCCACTTGGTGAACAGGATGTAGAACGAGCCGAACGACATGATGCCGAGGATCGCGACTGTCGCATAGGCGATGAAACCGCCCTGCTCCAGCGCTTCGACGAAGCCGAACTTGTTCTGGGGAGCTGCGCCCGCGGCCGGGGCCAGAAGATCGATGATATGCATGCGTAGGTCCTCTCAAAAATAAGAAAGATGCTGAGTGACTGGTGGCGAACCCCATCCGGTCGCCGCCGGGAAAAATCAGTCCTTGGGAATGACCCAGCGAATCCTGTTCGAGTAGGATCCGGTGGTGGGATTGCCGTCGCCGTCGGTTGCCGGCGTGAACCGGGCGCGGCGGGTGACGTTCGAACAGGTCGCCTCGTCGAGATCGGGGCTGCCGCTCGATCCGGTGACCGAGCAGCTGGTCACGCGGCCGTCCGGACCGACGGTGACGCGGAAGCTCGTGGTTCCCTGACGCTCCTCGCGCAGGGCGCGCGAAGGATAGTCGCTGGTCGTCGCCCAGCTGCCGGGGTTGCCCTTGGGCACGGCGGCCTTGGGCGTGAAACGGGGCGGCGGAGGCGCGGCCGGTGGCGGCGGCACCAGAACCGGCGGCGGAGGCGCCGGCGGCGGCTCGACGACCGTGGTGATCGGCGGCGGCGGCGCCAGGTTAACCTTGGGCGGCGGCGCCACGATCGGCGGCGGAGGCGGCAGGTCCACCTTCTTGGGCGGCGGCGGCGGCTCTTTCTCGACCTCTTCCTTGACGTCGACGGTCGTCACGCGCTGGACGACCTTCTTGTAGGCCTCGAAGGCCAAACCAGTGACGAGTCCGTAAATAGCTGCAACGTGGATTAGGGCTACGATGATGAGCGCAATAATGCGGTTCGAGCTCATCGATTGGTCAGCATAGGCCATTCAGACGGATCACTCCATTTCAAGACGCGGGCTCACGCCCGGCCTGGCCGAGGGAATGGCGCAGCCCCTCCCAAGGACAACGTTAACTCTCCACCCTGCCGAAGCGATCGGAACACCCGCGAGCCCCGACGCCCGACAAGGCGCACCACCGGGCTCTCGTGCTGATCCGGCCCGGATTTGCGCCTGCTTTAGCGACGATGATGTAACCGTGCAACGCCTTATCGCCGCAAATCGATGTTAAGCTTCGATTCACCGAGGTTAAGATGTCTAGCCAGCGCCAGCACCCGGGACTAGATTGCCATAGGCGAAGAAAACGGACGATTTTCATGATTTTTGCGAGCACCGACAAGCACAGGGGCAAGGTAGCGGGAACATGCGCCGCGCTCTTGCTTGCCTTGTCGTGCGCCTCGAACGGCTGGTCGCGAGAATCGGCCGCGCCTGCTCCACCGCCTCCCAGACCGTCCTATGCACTACTCGCCGATCTTGCCGATTCGGCTCCGCTGGTGCTGCGCGTCGAGCTGCGCAAACTGGCCAGGGTCGAACCCGAGCACGCCCGTGGCGTGCAGCCCGGAACCGGGCGGTTCTACGCCGAAGCGCGGGTAAAGGCGCTGATCGCCGGCAATACAGTGCTGGGCGAGGCGCAACGATATCTGATCGACCTGCCGATCGACGCCAGGGGCAAGCCGCCGCCGCTGGCGAAAAAGCAGGTGCTGCTCTTTGCCAGGCCGGTTGCTGGCCAGCCCGGCGTGCTGCAACCGGTCGCGCGCGACGCGCAACTGTTGTGGAACGCGGAAACCGAAGCGGACCTGCGCTCTGTCCTGGGAGAATTGCTCGCACCGGGGGCGCCGGGCCGCATTTCCGGCGTGCGCGAGGCCATCCATGTTCCCGGCACGCTGGCCGGCGAAGGGGAAACCCAGATCTTCCTCGCTACGCCCAATGGCTCCGCAGCCTCGATCACTGTCCGCCGCAAGCCGGGCGAATCTCCATCCTGGGGGGCATCGTTTTCCGAACTGACCGACAATGGCGTGCCTCCCGCGCGCGATACCCTGGCCTGGTACCGGCTCGCCTGTTTCCTGCCCCAGGCGCTGCCCCCAGGAACCAACCTTTCGGACACGCCGCAAGATCGCGCCCAGGCGGAGCTGGACTATCGCTTCGTGATCGCCACCATGGGCGCCTGCCCGCGCACCAAAGGATAGTATCCGATCCGAAACTTCGTTCCGGATCGTTCGGCACCGGCCCTGTTTCAGTTGCACTGAAACAAAGCCAACACTCTGGCCTTTCGGCGTCCGCTAGCCTAGGGCGCGGGCACTATGGCAAAACCGCTTCGCATCGCCCTTGCGGGCCTCGGAACCGTCGGCGGCGG
>JAYRPK010000053.1:0-3441 GCA_041911195.1 Novosphingobium sp.
GTTTCAGCTTCTGTTCCACTTACGTGGAATCGGCACCAGCCCACACCCCCGCCCGGCCACCCATAGCGTACAATGGCGTTAGGTGGCCGGGCGGGGGAGTGGGCTGGTGCCGAGCCTGTTTCAGTATATCTGAAACAGAGTCTAACCCTCGGCGGGCTTCACCATGTCACGGCGGAACAGCACCCGGTCTTCCGGGCCGAAGCTCTTGTGCCACAAAGTGTAGCAATAGACCCCCAGGATCGCGGGAATGCCGAAGGCCAATTCGGCCCATTCGGGCAGGAACTGCGTGACGAACCAGCCGACGATCACCGCCGGAGCGACTGCCCAGCCAAGGCTCCAGCGCCAGTTGTTGACCCGCTGGCCAAGGAAAGTCGACAGGAGCCGCGATTTCAGGATCGAGGCCAGGGCCAGCGACAGCAGCAGGGCGAGAGCCGCCGCGGGCGCCCGCAACTGCGGATCGAGCCCCAGATGATCGACCAGCCAGATGCCCCCGAAGGTCAGCACCGCCTGCAAGCTGATCGTCAGCAGCGACACCATCAGGTTCCTGAACCGGGCGACATAGACCAGCGCCGATTCGCTGACCACGGCGGTCGCCGCCACCACTTCCGCCGAAAGCAGGATGATCAGCGACAGCGATCCGCTAACGAAAACCGGCCCGACCAGACCCAGCACCCCTTCGGCGGGGATCCCCAGGGCAAGGGCGATTCCGGCCTGCGCGGCAGTGATCCAGAAGCCGACCTGGCAGACCTGCACGGCAATCGCCTGGTAATCCTGCGCCTTCAGGCTGCGGGTGATCACCGGGCCAAGGATGGGCTCGAAGCTGGTCTTGAGCTTCTGCGGCAGGGTCGCAACCTGTTGCGCGACGAAATAGACGCCGACCTGCGCGGGCGTGGCGAACAGGCCCAGGATCGCGATATCGAGTTTGCGCGAACCCCATTCGACGCCCTCGGCCACCGCCAGCGGCACATTGGCCCGGGCAATGCCGAACAGGTGGAAGGGATGCGGCCGCCATTGCTTGGGCAGGCCATAGCTGCGCAGCATCGGCACCAGCGCGAAGATCGCGGGCGTGACGCAGGAAGCGATGTAGGACAGCGCCAGGCCGCCCTCGGGCACGATGAAATAAAACCCGCCCGCCGCGATCGACAGGGTCCATGGCTCGACCACCGAGCGTGCCCGCACGGTCGTCGCAATGTCATAACGATAGGCCAGCGCCGCCAGGGCAATGTCGGTGAGCGTGAAGGGAATGATCGCCAGCGGCAGCAGCAGGTCGTAGCGCGAATAAATCCCGCTTGGGAACATCGGCCAGGGGAACAGGAACAGCACCACGGCGAAAACCGCGCCGACAAACAGGCTGATCAGCAATGCGTCGAACACCGCATTGGCCGGGTGCGCCTCCTCCTCGGTCAGCCTGCGGGCAAGGCCGCGCTTGAGGCCGACCGAGGCCAGCAGCGCCAGGAATTCGAGGATGACCAGGGCAGAGGCGAACCGCCCCAGCGCGTCCTCGCCATAGAGCCGCCCGGCGATGAACAGGAACGGGATGCGCGCGATCAGGCGCAGCGGGAAGCCGAGCACATTGGTTCGCCCGCCCTTGGCGATGGCGGCAATGTCGTCGCGGGTGGCGCTGCCCTCGCTCAAACGTCGGCCTCGGCCTCTGGGCGCAGCGGGCGCGACAGCAGTTCGGCCACCACCGCGCGAGCCGGTGCTTCACCAGCCAGCAGGCGATTGACCGCAGCGACGATCGGCATCGAGATGCCATCACGCGAGGCAAGCTCGGCCAGGACGGGCGCGGTATGGGCGCCTTCGGCAACACTGTTCTTGCCGGCCAGCGCCTCGGCGGCGCTCGATCCCTCGCCCAGCGCCTTGCCGAGCGAGAAATTGCGGCTCGAGGTGGAGGAGCAGGTCAGCACCAGGTCGCCGAGGCCACACAGCCCCGCCAGCGTTTCCGCCCTCGCCCCGCGCGCCAGGCCGAAGCGCAGCATTTCGGCATAGCCGCGCGCGATCAGCGCGGCGCGGGCGATCTGGCCAAGTCCGATCCCGTCCACCACGCCGCAGGCGATCGCCACCACGTTCTTCACCGCGCCGCCGATCTCCGCGCCGATGACGTCGTCGGAATAGTAGGGCCGCAAGGCGGGCCTGGCGATCAGCGGGGCCAGCCGGTCCCACTGCGGCTCGCCCTCGTCGCAGGCCAGGGTAACGGCCGTCGGCAGGCCGGCCGCGACTTCATGTGCGAAAGTCGGGCCAGACAGCACCGCCAGCCGCGCCGAGGGCGCCGCAGCGCGGGCGACGTCGGCCATAAGACGGCCACTGCCGGCCTCGATGCCCTTGGAACACAGCACGATGTCGCGCGGACCCTGAGGCAGTTGCGCGAGGATGCTGGCAAGGTGCTGCGCGGGGGTGACCACCAACACGGCGGCAAGCCCGCCCAGCTCGCCCAGATCGCCTGTGGCGCGCACAGTCTCGGCCAGACGCGCCGAGGGGAGGAACAGGCTGTTGGTGTGGCGGCTGTTGATTTCCTCGACCAGTTCGGGCTCGCGCGCCCAGATGGTCACTGCGCTGCCGTCGCTGGCCAGTGCCTGCGCCAGCGCCGTGCCCCAGGCCCCTGCCCCGATGATGCCGATACTCAAGCCTTGTACCCCGCTCCGCGCACCGGTTCGGCGCTCATGTCCAGCGGCCAGCGCGGCCGCGCCACGAAATCGAGCGGATCGTCCTGACCCAGCTTCAGCCGCTCGATGCCCGCCCAGGCGATCATCGCCGCATTGTCCGTGCACAGCGGCAGCGGCGGCGCGACGAAGCGCAGGCCACTGGCCGCAGCAAGCTGTTCCAATGCCGCGCGCACGGCCCGGTTCGCCGCCACTCCCCCGGCAACGACCAGCGCGCTGACCGCCCCCGCCACTGCAATCGCCCGGCTGGTGCGATCGATCACGCAATCGAGCGCCGCTTGCTGGAACGAGGCGGCGATATCGGCATCGGAATAGCTTTCGGGCGTCTGCATCGTAACGATTCCCCCCGCGACGCACCCATGGACCTGCACCGGCGGCACCTGCGCCTGCTTGGCCCGCAGCACCGCGCTTTTCAGCCCGGCGAAGGAAAAATGCGGCTCCGCGCTACCCATCAGCGGGCGCGGCAGCCTGACCTTGCCCGCATCGCCTTCGGTGGCCAGCCTTTCCACTGCTGGACCGCCGGGGTAGCCGAGGCCCAGGATCTTCGCCGTCTTGTCGAAGGCCTCGCCCAGGGCATCGTCGATGGTCGTCGCCAGCCGCCGGTATTGGCCCAGACCGGAAACCACCAGCAACTGGCAATGCCCGCCCGAAACCAGCAGCAGCAGGTAGGGATATTCGAGTTCCGGATCGGCCAGCCGCGGCGAAAGCGCATGGCCTTCCAGGTGATTGACCGCAATCAGCGGCTTGCCGCTGGCCATGGCCAGTGCCTTTGCCGTAACCA
>JAYRPK010000054.1:0-1593 GCA_041911195.1 Novosphingobium sp.
CAAGCCCGAGACGCAGAACTTCGTGCCCTATGGCACGCCATGCTCCGAACGCTTCGATCCGGCGACGCAGAAGCTGGAAATCCTGCAGTGCGAGATCGAGACCCTGCAAAAGCGCGTCGCCATGCTGCTTGAAGAGCGAGATGCCGATGCGGCCAAGAAAAGCGCCGGGCGCAAGGGCGGCGGGGTGAAGCGCGCTTGAGCGCTGTCGTCACGCCCTTTCCCATGCCTGCGCGGGCCCCCGCGCAAGTGGGGTTCGAACGCGACGAGTTGCAGCGTATTTTGGACATCTACGGCCGCATGGTCGCCGCCGGCCTGTGGCGCGACTATGCGATGGACTTCGGCAAGGACGCCGCCACCTTCAGCGCCTTCCGCCGCGCGGCGGAATATCCGCAGGCGCGGATCGAAAAGCGACCGGAACTGCGCAACCGACAAGGCATGTGGACCCTGTTCGGCGAGGCGGGTCAGGTGCTCAAGCGCGGGCATGAACTGCCCGGCGTGCTGTTTCCGCTGGAGCGGCGGTTGCTGAAGGTGGTGGAGGCCTAAGCCGGATCAGGCAAAAGCTTCGGCAACCCCCAATCTCGTCTGCTGCGCTTCGTTGATGCGGTTGACTATATTCAGCAATAGCCAGGCTGCGACAATCGAGGCCAGGCTGCCCAAGGTTTCCAGGCCGAGGCCTATCTGTGCCGCACCGTTGCTTTCATCGCTGAGACGGGTGCCGATATTCGAGACGATATTGCTGACGATCCAACACGCCCACCAGGCGTTCAGGGGATTCGATGCCGGCTCGCCCTGGAGATCGGCGGCGCCGTGACTGGCTTTCCAGAGCTCGCGCATGGCGTGAAGCGGCTTTACCAGGTTGGCGAAGGGGATGAAGTACCAACCGATCGCCCAGCCTGGGGTATATTCGAGCCCGGGGTAACCAGCCAGCCGCAGGTTGGCATGCGCCCGGTAAATCCACATGCCGACGACCACGTAGCTGCCGAGCAGGGCCAAGAAGGCTACAAGCCCGGACACGCCGGTCACCATGGACGTACCATCCAGCGACTTGTCCATGATTCCCGCCATTTCGCCGATGGCGGCCAGCGAGAAAAAGGCCCAGCTGGCGATGTAGGCATAGATCGCCACGCGGACCACTTTCGTGCGACGTTCCAGAACGGCGCGGCCTTCGTCGCTGGTTTCGACAGCCATTTCGTATCCCCCCGAAATTCGGGTAAAGACTAGGCCATTGAAATCATGCCCGCAACTTGTTCGACGTGATCTGGACTATTACCCGGCCGCCTTCTGCAGCATGCCCATTGCGTGCATCGACTGCTCCATGCCGTTCTCGATCGGCTTGTCGCTGGAACGGTCGCTGATCTTGCTCCAGGCGGCGGCGAAGCCTTCAACCGTGCGTTCGCCTTCGCCCAGCAGGACGCCTTCGTTCATCGTCACCCAGGCGCCCTGGCAGACGCCCGCGCCGGCGCCGACGATGGCATTCGAGGGGGCATCATCCGAGACCAGGAACAGCGCGGCGGGGGCGACGTTTTCGGGCTTGAACGCCTTGTAGGCTTCCTCGGGGAAGATGTCCTCGGTCATGCGGGTGCCGGCGGTCGG
>JAYRPK010000055.1:0-3017 GCA_041911195.1 Novosphingobium sp.
CCTGCCGCGCGCCTGCCTCGCGCTGGTGGTGGGGGCGGAGCCTCGACGCGCTGACGCTGGGCGAAGCGGCGGCCCGCTCGCTCGGCATTTCGCCCCGCCGCCTGCAGGGCCTGATGATCGCCGGGGTCGGGCTGACGGTCGGCGCCGGGGTTGCCGTCGCCGGGATCATCGGCTTCGTCGGGCTGGTGGTGCCGCACCTGCTGCGCCCCTTCACCGACCGGCGGCCCAGCTCGCTGCTGCTGCCCTCGGCCATGGCCGGGGCCTTGCTGCTGCTGATCGCCGATGTTGGCTGCCGCCTGCTGCCGCTCAAGGGCGGCGAACTGCGGCTGGGAATTGCGCTGAGCCTGATCGGCGCGCCGTTCTTCCTGCACTTGCTGCTCAAGATGAGGAGGGGCCTGGCATGACCCTGGCCGCCCATGACCTTTCGCTGGAGGGCCGCCTGGCCGGCGTCAGCGCCATTTTTCGGCCGGGCGAAGTGACCGCGATCTGCGGCCCCAATGGCGCGGGCAAGTCCAGCCTGCTCGCCTGCCTTGCCGGACTGCTCGAAGCCGATTCCGGCGCGGTGACCCTGGACGGCGAGGCGCTCGCCGGGATGGCGCCCCGCCGCCGCGCGCAAGAGATCGGCTTCTTGCCGCAGAGTGCCGAGATCGCCTGGGACATGGCGGTGGAGACGCTGGTTTCGCTGGGCCGGATACCCTGGCCGGGCGCCCTTGGCGGCGAGGCCATCGAACAGGCGCTTGCCGCCATGGACCTTTCCGAGCTGCGCCATCGCCCGGTCTCGCGCCTGTCCGGCGGCGAGCGGGCGCGGGCGCTGATGGCGCGGGTGCTGGCCGGGCAGCCGCGCTGGCTGCTGGCCGACGAGCCGCTCGCCAATCTCGACCTTGGCCATGCCGCTTCGCTGATTGCCCGCCTCGCCGATCAGGCGCGCGGCGGGGCGGGCGTTGTCGTGGTGCTGCATGATCTCGCCCAGGCGATGAACCACGCCGACCGGGTGCTGGTGCTCGAGCAAGGCCGCCTGGCGGCTGACGGACCGCCGGCCGAGGCCCTGTGCGAAGCCACGATCGCTCGCGTCTGGGGAGTGCCGGCCCGCTGGCTGGGCGGTCCGGGAGAGATGGCCCTGGCGCTGCCGGCCTGATAGGAGCTTGCCGATGAGCAATCCGCTGCACCAGTTCGCCCATGCCTATTTCGCCGCCGTCGAAGCCGGCGAACTGCCCGACGACCTGCTGACCGACGATTTCACCGCCTGGACGACCGGCACCGGCCCGCTATCGCGCGAAGCCTATCAGCATGCGATCCGCCTGCTCGCCCGGATGTGCCGCGAACCGATCCGCTTCACCATCGATGCCGTCACGGCGGAAGGAGACCGGGTTGTCGCCGAAGCGCGGTCGAAGGCGATCCTGATCGACGGCCAGCCCTATGAAAACACCTACGTCTTTACCCTGCGCATCCGCCAGGGCCGCATCGCCTGGATCGGCGAGCACATGAACTTGGCCATCGTGCACGAAAAGTTGGTGCCGCTGATGGCGAAGCTGAGCAGCTAGCGGGTCGCCTGTTCCGGGTCAGACAATCAACGCACCACTGTAACGGTCTGGGTTTTCGGCAGCTCGTCCGAGCTCTTCTGCAGGTTGAGCAATTGCTGGATGGCGTCGAGGATTTGCAGGCTCGATCCGTCGCCCTGGCGGATGAACCAGCGTTCGCCCTTGAAGCGCACTTCGACTGCCGCCGGGCCATCGCCCTGTTCCAATGCGAACAGCGGTTTGCCGCTAACCAGGCGATAGCGGCCGATGAGCGCAGGGCGCGAATATTCGCCGATGGAATAGATCACGCCCTGGGTCGAGCGCAGCACCGGAACCAGATCGACTTCGTATGTGACGCCCCCCAAGGTCAGCTTGCCCGCCTGGGCGTCGAGATTGCCAGGAGGAGCCATGGGAGCCGGCGACGGGACGACTTGGCGGCGCTTATTTCTGACAGCGCTTGCCACCTGTGCGGGGGGCGCAGCGGCGCGCCGCTCAACGAGTTCGACAGCACGCGATCCTTCCAGCGCCTTGCACAAGTCCGACTGCCTGCGGATGGTCTCCGGCTGGTTGTCGATTGCCGCGGATTGGCGCTTGAGAAAGCCCAGCGCGACCTTGGGCGAATTCCTGCGCTGAATGACCCGCCGGCTCTCGCCCTGCTGGGCGTTGCCGATATCGAAGGTCTTGCCGTCGAGCGTCAGGACGTCGCCGATCGTTGAGTTCTGCAGCACCGGCTGGAGATCGACCAGATCGACCTTCTCCGACAATGTCTTGCGCGGCACCATCTTGTTGGCGTGCAGGAAACAGCGCCACATCAGCGCCTCTCGCTCACCTTCCACGTCCTTGCCCGCTGCCTCAAGGGTTGTCCGCACGTCCTTGCCCTCGCTGCGGGCTCGTTCCGCCAGCGCGCTGATTTCGGGATCGGCATTGGCATTGACCATCGACGTGATCAGCGCCCCCTTGGGAAAGCCTTCGTAGTCCCTGGCGGCGCGGATCTCGATCTGCTCGATCAGCAGCGCCATCACCAGATCGTCCTTCCAGCCCTGTTGCAGCAGGTATTCGACGAATTCGCTGCTCACCGGCTGCTGGATGCCGCGCTGGAACTTCTCGTTGTTGAGCGCGACCATGTCGAACGAGGGATTGGTGGTGAC
The DNA here is from genome assembly GCA_041911195.1 of Novosphingobium sp. Classification (GTDB taxonomy): domain Bacteria; phylum Pseudomonadota; class Alphaproteobacteria; order Sphingomonadales; family Sphingomonadaceae; genus Novosphingobium. The sequence continues at coordinate 2,666 of JAYRPK010000055.1, forward strand.
CGATCCCGACAATTTGGGATTGATCGTCTGCAGGCCGCTTTCCGGAAAAGAGCCGCCCAGTTCCGCTCCCGTCGTCACCGAAGCGCCGCCGCGCAGCGTGGTGATGGTCGAGAAATGCATGGGGTAGCGCTGTTCGGCCCGCACCACATTGAGCAGCGCCAGCCGGTCCTCGGTGTCTGCCAGCAACTGGTTGTGATCGACCGCGACTTCGCGCAACTGGCGGTTAAAGGCGCAGCCTGAGAGCAAGCCAGCCGCCGCTGTCAAAACCACTACGCGTTTCAGCATGTTGCGCCCCCTGTCTGCCGTGCCGCTTGGGCAGGTGCAGGACAGCACAGTTGGGTCGGCGGTTCAA
>JAYRPK010000056.1:0-11082 GCA_041911195.1 Novosphingobium sp.
AGCCCGCCGTGGCCAGCCCCAGGTACTTGTCGATGAAGGCCTTGATCGGCGGCCCGAACAGACGGAACAACACGCCGACGATGAGGAAACTGATCGACCGGCTGACCAGGCTGGCGCCGATGAAGGTCAGCAGCGGCATACCGATGAAGCCGGCGGTAATGGTCAGCAGCTTGAACGGGATCGGCGTCGCGCCCTTGATCATGATGATCTCGGCGCCGTACTCGCGCAGGTAGCAGGCCGATTTCGGGAAGCTCTCGCTCAGCCCCAGCAAGGCCAGCAATTGCGTGCCGACCGTATCGTAGACGAAATGGCCGATGGCATAGCCCAGCAGTCCCCCCGCGACCGAGGCCAGGGTGGCGATCATGGCAAAGCGGATCGCCTTCTTCGGCTCGGCCAGGCACATGATGCCCAGCAAGGGATGCGGCGGGACGGGAAAGAAGCTCGCCTCGACGAAGGAAAAACCGGCCAGCCACCATTCGGCGCGGCGATCGGCAGCCTTGGCCAGAACCCAGTCATAAAGGCGGCGCAGCATTCGGCTCTCCTCAGGCGTCGCGGCTGACTAGCCGGGCCCACCGGATGCCGCAAGATAAAACCATATCGGTTATTTTTATTGACATCGTCACGCTATTATGGCACATAACAGGAGCATCGGAACAGACCGATTCGGAAACGCCCGGCCGGTCCTCACCTCACAATCTCGGAGCATCATTGATGGCGGACGCCAAAAAGTCCGGCGGCGAGCGCCGCGCGGATAGCGTGGCCGGTCCGTCCTTCGCCAAATGGAGCAAGACCTTCCTTTCCGAACTGGCCGCCACCTCCAATGTCAGCGCGGCGGCCCGCAAGGCGGGGATCTTGACTGCGAGGGCCTATGACGCCCGCCGCGGCAATCCCGAGTTCTCCCGGAAATGGCAGCAGGCCCTGTGCGAAGGATACGACCACCTCGAAATGGAATTGCTCGCCCGGCTTCGCGAAGGCGAGATCAAGCCCGCAGCTGGTGCGAAACGCGGCGTTCGCACCTTCGACAATGCCATCGCCCTGCGCCTGCTGGCCGCCCACCGCGACAGCGCGGCGCGCGGCCGGGCGATCCGCAGCAACGAGGAAGCCGAAGCCATCGTGCTTTCGATCAACGCCAGCCTGGAGCGCATGCGCCGCCGCCTGCTCCCGCCGCCCGAAGCGCCCGCCGATGAGCCGGAATGAATATCTCGACATGCTCCTGGGCCTGCCCGAGGAGCAGCGGCTCAAGGAACTGGACGGCCTCAGCGAAGCGCAAAAGGAAGAATTCAAGACCCACTGGCGGCTCTGGGCCCGCAAGGACCAATTGCCGCCAGAGGGCGACTGGACGATCTGGCTGATCCTGGCCGGGCGCGGCTTCGGCAAGACGCGGGCCGGCGCGGAATGGGTTCGCCGCATGACCGAACTGGATCCCGACGCCCGCATCGCCCTGGTCGGCGCCACCCTGGGCGAGGCGCGCTCGGTCATGGTCGAAGGCGAAAGCGGCATCCTTGCGGTCAGTCCGCCGGGGCGGGTTCCGGTGTTCGAGCCCTCGTTGCGCCACCTGACCTGGCCCAATGGGGCACAGGCCACGCTCTATTCGGCGGGCGAGCCGGAAAGCCTGCGCGGACCCCAGCACAGCCACGCTCATCGGCCAGGCCCAGAAGGAGCAATTCGTCAACGAAGCGCTGTCCTATGCCGACGCCCTTTTGCATTGCGCCATCGAGGGCGTGTCAGCCACGCCTCCCGGCACCCCGGCCGATGGCACGAACTGGCTGATCGGCGCATCCGCAACCGGCGCCTGGGCGGGACACGATGGCGAACTGGCCTGCCGGCAAGCCGGTAACTGGCTGTTCGTGAGCGTCAGCGAGGGCATGCGGATTCTCGATCGCTCGACCGGGCAAGAGCGCTTCTACCGCGGCGGATGGCAAGTGCCCGCGGTTCCCGCGGCGCCCAGCGGAGGTTCGACCGCTGACGCCGAGGCTCGCACCGCCATCGCCGACCTGATCGCCGCACTGCGCCAAGCGGGCCTATTTCCGACAAGCTGAGCAGATCGAGCCTAGTTTGCGTATTGGGTGGGATCGTTCAGCCCAGCCGAGGCGAAGCCCGCCCGGCGCAAGCGGCAACTGTCGCACAGCCCGCAGGCGCGGCCATCCGGCTCGGGATCGTAGCACGACCAGCTCATCGCCGGATCAAGTCCGAGGCGGTCCGCCTCGCGGGCGATATCGGCCTTGCCCATGAATTGCAGCGGCGCGTGGATGGTGAAACGCTCGCCAAGCGAGCCGGCCTTGGTGGCCAGTTCCGCAAGCTGTTCGAAACCGGCGATGAATTCGGGCCGGCAATCGGGATAGCCGGAATAGTCGAGCGCATTGACCCCGATGAAAATGTCCCGCGCCTGCAGCGCTTCCGCCCAGGCGAGCGTCAGCGAAAGGAAGACGAGATTGCGCGCCGGCACGTAAGTGACTGGAATTTCGTCACCCAGCCCTTCCTTGGGCACGGAAATGTCATCGGTCAGCGCGCTGCCGCCGAATTGCCGCAGGTCGAGCGGCATGACAACATGCCGCGCGGCGCCCAGATGCGCGGCAATTGCCCTTGCAGCATCGATTTCTCGGCGGTGGCGCTGGTTGTAGTCGATGGTCAGGACGTGAATGGCAAAGCCAGCCTCGCGCGCGAGGCCAGCGGCGACCATGGAATCGAGCCCGCCGGAAAGCAGCACCACCGCAGGTCTTGCCTTGTCCGATTGTTGCGCTTGCATCGGCACCGGCTACTCTCCGGCCCCTTCTCTGGCAACCTTGCTCAGGCGGTGCAATCGCCGACCCGGCGGCCTTCAGCCGAGAAGGAAAAAGGCAGGCCATTGGCGATGCCCTGGCTCTCGATCTGCACCAGCCGCCCGGTTTCGCGCCGGATATGAGTCCGGCCATAGCCCCGGCCCCGGCAGGTATACTGGACTGTGATGTTCGAGGCGCTGTCGTCGATGATCAGGCGGTCGCACGTGTCGGCTGGATGGCGCAACTGGATGAGGCGGCGCGCATCGCGGATGCACAGCCGCTCAATGGTTCCGCCCGGCTCGCGCACGCGCAGTTCCCAACGGCCGCTTTCCAGCTGGTCGAGCATGGCTAGCGCCGGCTTCTGGCCGAAAGCGGGCAAGGCGAAAGCGCCGGCCGCAGCCGCCAGGATCGTCAACTTCCGCACCGCACCACGCATCTTGCGTCGAACTCCACAACCGGGCGAGGCCCGGCAAACCGTCTGTCTACCAGACCTTCGGCTTGCCAAGGTCCAATAGCGCGGCCAGCCGTGCACTGCAAACGATGAACGGATGCTTTACGCGGCTATCCTGAACTGCTTGGAGCAGAATGCGCAATCGATCGTGACCAGGCCGTCGCTGCCGCGCATGTCGACCCGCTCTTCTTCCGGAAATCGGGAGAGCACCGAAAGGTAATGCGCCTCGGTGCAGCGGCAGCCGCGTTCCAGGCGCGCCAGGTGCTGCACCCTCACTTCGTCCTCCCGGCCGAACAGGCGCCAGGCAAGCGCCTCGAGCGACAGCGACGGATCGACCAGTTCCTCGTGCCGCGTCGAACCGGCCAGCACGGAAACATGCTCCCATTCGGGATGATCCATGCGCACGTGCAGGCGCATCCTGCCTTCCTCGCCCTCTGCTAGGTGCTGGACCAGGAGGCCGCCGGCAATGCAGTGGCGGCCGTCCCATCGCACGCCGGTGCGGATCAGTGTCGGCACCTGTTCGGACTGCGCGAAATAGGTCTCGCAGGCCTGCGACAGCGAATCGCCCTCCAGCGGGACGATGCCCTGATAGCGTTCGCCGCTGGCCGCCAGATCGAAAGTGATCGCGAGGTAGCCCTGGCCGAACAGCGCATAGAGCGACGGATTGGCGCCCAGCATGGCCAGCTTTTCCTGGTCGTGGCGCACATAACCGCGCAGTTCCCCACCGCGATAATCGCAGACCAGCAATTCGACGACACCCTGCTCGGTCTGCGCCTGCATGGTCAGCTGGCCCTCGCCCTGCTTGAGCAGCGACCCGAGCAAGGCCGTGAGCGCCAGCGCCTCTGCCAGTAGATGGCGGATCGGCGGCGCATAATCATGCGCCGACAGGATCGTGTCGAGCACCGGCCCCAGCCGCACCGCACGCCCGCGCGCATGGCGCTCCGGCAGGGTAAAGCCCAGCACGCGGTCGAAGAGAGTCTCCTCGCCGGAGATGTCCGGCCCCGAGGTCACAATCGGCCCAGAGCCCAGAGCAGCACCGACTTCTGTGCGTGAATGCGGTTCTCCGCTTCGTCCCAGACGACCGATTGCACCCCGTCGATCACCGCGTCGGTCACTTCCTCGCCGCGGTGGGCAGGCAGGCAGTGCATGAACAGCGCGCCGGGCGCCGCCGAGGCCATCAAGGCTTCATCGACCTGATAGGGCTGCATCGCGGCGACCTTTGCCTCGCCACCGGCCTGTCCCATCGACACCCAGCAATCGGTTACCACCGCCTGCGCCCCTGTCACGGCCTCGCGCGGGTCGCGGACAATGCGGATCGTCCCGCCGGCGGCGTTCGCCCGCTCGACGAATCCGGCGTCAGGCTCATAGCCTTCGGGCACGGCGACGCGGATGGTGAACTTCATCAGGCCGGCCGCCTCGATCAGCGAATGCAGCACATTGTTGCCATCGCCCAGCCAGGCCAGCTCAAGGCCGGGCAAGGCATGGCCACGCTCGATCACGGTCAGCAGGTCGGCCATGATCTGGCAGGGATGCGACTGGTCGGTCAGCCCGTTGATCACCGGCACACTGGCATGGGCTGCAAGTTCTTCGATCTTGGCGTGATCGTCGGTGCGGATCATGATCGCGTCGGCCATGCGGCTCAGCACCCGGGCCGTATCGGCGATCGTCTCGCCCCGGCCAAGCTGCATGCCGCCCGCTTCCATGACGATCGCACTGCCGCCAAGCTGGCGCATGGCCATATCGAACGAAACGCGCGTGCGGGTCGAGTTCTTCTCGAAGATCATCGCCAGGACATGGCCGGACAGCGGCGCATCGGCATCGACGCGCCCCTTGGTCCAGCCGGCCCGGGCCGCCTTGCGGTCAAGAGCATCGCCCAGCATGGCCGCGACCGCATCGCCGCCCGCATCGGACAGGTTGAGGAAGTGCCGGGTCACGATGCCGCCACCACTTCCGGAGCGAAGCTGGCCGAGGCGGCGGAAAGCCGCTCCATGAATTCCTCGACATGTTCGTCGCCGATTACCAGCGGCGGAACGATGCGCACGGTATTCTCGCCGCCCGAAACGGTCAGCAGGCCATGATTGTCGCGCAGGTGGGCGACGAAATTGCGCGGTTCAACCTTGAGCTTAATGCCCATCAGCAGCCCGCGCCCGCGCACTTCCTCGAACAGCTCGGGATAATTGCCGATGAACTGTTCGAGCCGGGCCACCAGCTTGGCCGACTTGTCGCGCACGTTGGCAAGGATGTCTTCCGCCTCGAAAGCATCGAGCACCGCCATGCCCGCGGCCATGGCGAGCGGATTGCCGCCATAGGTCGAGCCGTGGCTGCCAGGCACCATGCCCCGCGCCGCATTTTCCGTCGCCAGGCAGGCGCCGAGCGGGAAGCCGCCGCCGATGCCCTTGGCCGTGGCGAGAATGTCCGGCGTGATGCCGTATTGTTCATAGGCAAAGAAAGTACCGGTCCGGCCATAGCCGCACTGCACTTCGTCCAGCACCAGCAGCAGACCATTGTCGTCGGCCAACTGGCGCAGGCCGTGCATGAAGGCATCGCTGGCGACACGGATACCGCCCTCGCCCTGCACCGGCTCGACCAGGAAACCGGCCGTATTGGGACCCATCGCCGCCTTTGCCGCATCGAGGTCATTGAACTCGGCGTACTTGAAACCAGGGAGCAGCGGCTCAAAGCCATGATGCATCTTTTCCTGGTTGGAGGCGCTGATCGTGCCCAAGGTCCGGCCGTGGAAGGCCTGGTTGAAGGTGATCAGTTCGAACCGCTGGGGATCGCCGCCGTGCTGGTGATAGGAGCGCGCCGTCTTGATCGCGCATTCGACCGCTTCCGCCCCCGAATTGGTGAAGAACACCGTATCGGCGAAAGTCAGGTCGACCAGCCGCTGGGCCAGCCGCTCGCCCTGTGGGCTGCCGTAAAGGTTGGAAACGTGCATCAGCGTCGCCGCCTGCCGTTGGATCGCTTCGATCAGCCCCTTGTGCGAATGGCCGAGCGCATTGACCGCAATTCCCGCGGCGAAATCGAGAAAACGCCGCCCGTCCTCGCTCACCAGATGACAGTGCTCGCCGCGAACCGGCCGCACGCCGCACCGGGGGTAGACGGGCATCAGCGGAGTGATCGACATGGCTATTTCCTTTGTATTCCGAAATTCAGGTCAGGAAACGCAAACGACAAATGGCGGCCCCCCGAGCCATGAGACTCAAAGGGGCCGCCATTGACGCGCGTTTATGTTGTCGCGTGCTTCCGGTCAAATCCCGGAAGCGGGTGCGGACGGAATCAACCCTGACGCGGCACCAGGTTGACCGCCGAGTACTTGCCTCGTCGATCGACCTCGATGTCGAATTCCAGCCGGTCGCCTTCGTTGAGGCCAGACAGGCCCGAACGCTCGACCGCGCTGATATGCACGAAGGCATCCGGCTGCCCGTCGTCGCGGGTGATGAAGCCGAAGCCCTTCATCGAGTTGAAGAACTTGACCGTACCGGTAGCCTTCTCGCCAGTAAGCTGACGCTGCGGCGCCTCGCGTTTCTGGACCTCGATCACTTCACCGACGACCACCAGATCGCTGGCGGAAATCTTCCCGCCGCGATCGACCAGGGTGAATTCAAGCTGCTGACCTTCGGCAAGGCCCTCAAGCCCCGCGCGTTCGACAGCGCTGATATGGACGAACACGTCTTCGCCGCCCGCATCCTGCTGGATGAAGCCGAAGCCCTTGTTGCTGTTGAAGAACTTGACGGTTCCCTTGCCCTGGCCAACGACCTGCGCCGGCATGCCGCCGCCCCTCGGGCCGCCGCCAAAACCGCCGCCGCCGCCACCGCCGCCGAAGCCGCGACCACCACCGCCGCCGCCGAAGCCGCCTCCGCCTTCGCGCGATCCGCCGAACCGGTCGCCGCCGCCAAAGCGGTCACCTCCGCCAGCCATGAATGGATCGAAACCGTCCTCTCCGAAACCGTCCCGCTTGTCGCGGCCGCGCCCGCGACGTCCTCTATCGAAACCCATATTAGCCTTGATACCTTCGCTCCGCCCAAAAACCAACGCCCGGCAACGCGGACGAATCGCGCCGGGGACATGGCCAGCATCCGTACAGAACGCACGACGCTTTCCTCTGCAGGATCGGGCGTAGCTGAAATCGGTTACAATAGCGAATCGATTCAGGTAAAATTCATTTGCATTCCAAGGTGTGTGACATTTTTGCCATAATTCCACTGCTTGCCGGGTAGCGCCTGGATTGGCAAAGTGAGCGGCAGCGAAAGTGCTTCGCCAGTCACAAATGCCAATCAGGATGCCATATCGATGTTTCGCAAGTTGTCCGACAGCATCAGCGCCAGCCCCCAGATCGGCGTCGCCGAAGTGGCCGAGGCCAAGGCGCAAGGCTTTGCCCTGATCGTCAACAACCGGCCAGAGGACGAAAGCGACGACCAGACCCCGGGCGCTGAAATCGAAAGCGCAGCAAAGGCCGCGGGGCTCGACTATTGCGCCATCCCGATCACCCATGCCGGCTTCAGCGAAGGCCAGGTTAAGGCCATGGCCAAGGCGCTGGGCGAAGCCAAGGGGCCGGTGCTGGCCTATTGCCGTTCGGGCACCCGCTCCACGCTGCTCTGGGCATTGGCGGAGGCGAGCATGGGCTCCGATCCGGAAACGCTCGCCTCGCAGGCCGCGCAGGCAGGTTACGATATCTCGCCTGTCCGGGCGCTGGTGGACATGTTGGCCGCCGGCAAGGCATGATCCCGATCATCGTGCAACTGGCCGGGTCGCTGGCCGCCATCCTGTTGCTGACACTGCTGGTCGCGAAGCTCGGACTGGGCGGGGATGTCCGGTTGCGCGATGCAGGCCATGCGCGGGCGCTGGCCAATCAGGCGATCTGGGGGTTCGATGCCGTCGAAGTGGGTCTCGACCGCGCCGGGATCGGTGCGCTGCTGCGCAATAGGCAAGGCCAGGTGATGCTGCTGCGCCGCCACGGCGTCCATTTCGTCGCCCGCCTGCTCGACGACCATGCCGGAGCGCGGCTCGACCGCAATTTCCTGACGCTTGCCACGGAAAGCGGCGCACAAGGCACGATTACCCTCGATCTCGGCCCGCAAGCGCAGATCTGGGCAGGCAGCCTGCGCCGCCTGGGAGGCGCGGCATGACCATGGCCGACCCGGTCGCTTACGCCATCCCCTTCTTCATTCTGTTCATCTTGCTGGAGATGCTCTGGGCCCGACGGCGCAGGCCGATCGCCTTCGAGGCGCGCGACACCCTGATATCGCTGTCGCTGGGTCTGGGCAGTACCGCTGTCAATCTGCTGGCCGCCGGCGCCATGACCACGGCGATGTTCTGGCTCTACCAGTTCCGGCCGATAACCATCGGCTGGCAATGGTGGGCCTGGGCGGCCTGCTTCGTGCTCGACGATTTCAACTATTACTGGAGCCACCGCGCCGCGCATCGCGTGCGCTGGATGTGGGCGGCGCATGTCAACCATCACTCCAGCCAGCACTACAACCTGTCGACCGCCCTCAGGCAGACCTGGACCGGCCATCTGGCGCTGGCTTTCCTGTTCCGCATCTGGCCGGTGCTGATCGGCTTCCACCCGGCGATGATCGCGGTGGTGGGCGGCTTCAATCTCATCTACCAGTTCTGGATCCATACCGAGGCGATCGGACGCATGCCGCGCTGGTTCGAGGCGGTGATGAACACGCCAAGCCACCACCGCGTGCACCATGCGGTCAATCCGCGCTACCTCGACCGCAATTATGCCGGCGTGTTCATCGTCTGGGACCGGATGTTCGGCAGCTACCAGCCCGAACTGGACGAAGAGCCGGTCTATTACGGCCTCGTCAGGCAACTGGGCAGTTTCAACCTGTTGTGGGCCGCCTTCCACGAATGGGCCGGCATCGCCCGCGACCTGTGGTCCGCGCCCTGGCGGCACAAGCTGGGCTATGTCTGGCGGCCGCCGGGCTGGACGCACGATGGCAGCCGTGAGACTACCGATTCGATCAGGGCCAGATGGCTGGCCGGGCAAGAGGGATAGGAGAACGTCACATGGCGGGATTGCGTTTCGACGGGCGGGTGGCGGTGATCACCGGCGCAGGCCGGGGACTGGGTCGGGCCTATGCGCTGCTGCTGGGCGCGCACGGGGCGAAAGTGGTGGTCAACGATATCGGCACCGACCGACGCGGTGCGGGCGAAGACCGCGGCCCTGCGCAGGATGTGGTCGATGAAATCGTTGCCGCCGGCGGCGAAGCGATTGCCAACACGGATTCGGTGGCGACACCCGAAGGCGGCAAGGCCATCGTCGATGCCGCGATCGATGCCTGGGGCCGCGTCGACGTGCTGGTTCACAACGCCACGATCAACCGGTCCCAGCCGTTCCGCGAGATGTCTTTCAAGGACTTCTCCGATGTCCTCGACGTCCACCTCAAAGGCGCGTTCCATACGGCCAAGGCGGCTTTTCCGAAGATGTGCGACGCGGGCTTCGGCCGCATCGTCCTCGTCTCCTCGATCGCCGGGCTCTATGGCGAGAGCAACATCGCCGCTTATTGCGTCGGCAAGGGCGCACTAATCGGTTTGGCAAATGCGCTGGCGCACGAGGGCGCACCGCATGGCGTCCTCACCAACTGCATCGTGCCCGCCGCCGAAACGCGGCTGGCGGAAGGCCGCGACAACTCGGGATTCCCGCCCTGGGGCCCGGAGCTGGTCGCGCCCGCCGTCGGCTGGCTGGCGCATGAAGACTGCAAGGCCAATGGCGAACTCCTCGTCTCACTCGCCGGGCGCATGGCCAAGGCCTATGTCGCCGAGACGCGCGGCGTCTACCAGCCGGAATGGACGCTGGACGAAGTCGCAGACCGCATCGGCGAGATCGGCGACCGCAGCAGCCAGGTAGTATTCGAGCCCTGGCCCAGCGGCTTCAACGATCACCTAGGCTACAGCTTCGCCATGGCGCGGGGGAAGTGACTTCCCAAGATCCTCCCCCACCGGGGGAGGTGGCCCCGCAGGGGACGGAAGGGGGCTCATAAATGAAAGCCGCGGCAGCGGCTGCGCGCTACCGCGCGCCTTGTTGTTCAGCCCCCTTCCACCATGCTGCGCATGGTCCCCCTCCCCGATGGGGGAGAATTTTCAGTTCAGGCAAGCCCCGGCGGCCTCAGGTGCGCCCAGGGCCGCTCGCGCTCGAAGGCGCGGGCGGCGCGCAGGACAAGGTCTTCCTCGTTCGGCCGGCCGATGATCTGCAGGCCCACCGGCATGCCGTTATGGAAACCCGCCGGCACCGATGCGCCGCAATAGCCCGACAGGTTGGTGATGAAGGTATAGGCAGTGTACTGGAACGGCGTCATGTTGCTGGCGCCGCATTCGAAGGCGGTGTTGCCGATCACGGGGCAGAGCAGCAGGTCGTGCTCCTTGAAGAAGTCATCGATATGGGTGCGGGCGCGGTTGCGCACTTCGGGCTTGATCGAGAGCGTATATTCCAGCGCCGTCGGCCTGTCGCTGCGGTCGCGGATGTAGATCGTGGCAAGGCCCTGCCGGTCGCGCGGCAGGCTGTAGACATAGCTGATCGGATCGAGCGAGCCGGGCAGCATCTTCTGCGAAAAGGCCGACATCTTGTACTTGGCGTAGTCCCCGTCGATCTCGAGTTCGTCGAACGGGTCCTCGAAGCGGAACGAGGGCTCGGAATAGTTCGCCCCCAGTTTACCGAACACCTGCGCCGCCTCATGGCAGATCGCCACCACCGCCGGCTCGTCGGGAGTGACCCGGCCAAGGTCTCCCGACCAGGCGACGCGCACGCCCGCGATCCCCTCATCCAGCCTGCCGAGATAGTCCGGTGGTGCATCGGTGCGCGTGCGCGGATCGCGCGCGTCGCAACAGGCCATCACCTGCATCAGCATGGCAGCATCGCGC
>JAYRPK010000057.1:0-2104 GCA_041911195.1 Novosphingobium sp.
CGACATGGGCTGGGACGAGGCGCGCGAGGCGATATTGAAGGCTCAGGTGGTACAAGGGTTGGTTCCCAGGGGCACCCAACTCGCCCGGCGGCCGGCCTCGGTTCCCGCCTGGGACAGCCTCAGCGCAGAGCAGAAGCGGCTTTATTCCCGGCAGATGGAAGTCTTCGCTGCCGCCTTGTCCTATGCCGACAACCAGTTCGGACGGGTGCTCGACGAGCTAGAGAAGAACGATGAGCTGGACAACACGATGATTGTCATCGCCGCCGACAACGGGGCGAGCGCGGAAGGCGCGCAGAACGGCATGTTCACCGAGGCGCTGCTCAGCCGGGGCAAGCCCGCGACGCTGGAAGAGAACATGCGCTTCTACCAGGGCTGGGGCGGGCCGGGAACCTTCCCGCATTACTCGATGGGCTGGGCCGTGGCGGGCAATACGCCGTTCCACTATTACAAGCACACCACCTTCGAAGGCGGCACCCGCGTGCCCCTGGTGCTCGCCTGGCCCAAGGGCATCGCGGCGCGCGGGGAACTGCGCAGCCAGTTCGTCCACGTCAGCGACGTGACGCCGACCATCATGGAGGCGGCAGGGGTCCCCCTGGCGCCGGTGGTCCACAACGTGCCGCAATGGCCGATGGAAGGCACGAGCTTCGCCTACAGCTTCGGCGACGCGAAGGCGACGACCCGCAAGGGGCCCCAGTACGTTGAGATGTACGGCAACAAGGGGCTATGGGCGGATGGCTGGTCGATCGTCACCAGCCACCGGCTGGAGCCCTGGGACATGATGCAGCGCGGGCCGATCGCCGAGCCCTGGGAGCTTTACAACCTCGCCGACGACCTCGCCCAGAACAACGATCTCGCCAAGCGCTACCCAGAACGGGTGGCGCAGATGGACAAGCTGTTTTCCGAGCAGGCCGAACGCTATCACGTCAATCCCATCGGCAATATCGGCGATGGCCTCGTCGAAATGGGGCGCAATGGGCGCGAGGACTTCATCCGGCGCAAGGGCATCTGGCGCTATCCCGGGCCGGTCAGCAACATCGCGGGGCCGGTGGGCCCGCCGGTTGCGATGATGGGCTTTGCCATGCAGGCGCGAGTGGATGCGCCTGCGGGGGCTACCGGGCCGGTGTTCGCGGCGGGCGGCAAGCTGGGCGGGATCGCCCTCTACCTGAAGGACGGCAAGCCGGTGTTCACGCTCAACACCTTGCCGGGGGACAATGTGTCGTTAGCTGCGACCGAACCATTGCCTACGGGGCAGACGACGCTGGGTCTGACGTTTGCTCGGCCGAAGGAGGGCGATGCCGCCGTTACGATCAGCGCCGGTGGCCGCGTTGTGGCGCAGGGGGCGGTGCCGCTGGCGGTGATGCAGGCGTTCAGTGCGACGGAAATGTTCGGCGTCGGCGTCGACAACGCGACTTCCGTCCTGCCCGGCGAGAAGATCGACATGCGCTTTCCGGGCGCGATCAGCGACGTGACATTCGATTTCAATCCGAAGCCTTGAGGAAAAAGGGGGGCTTATGCGTTCGAAGACATTGAAGGCGATCCTGTTGGGTTTCAGCATGCTGACGACAGTGCCGGCCATGGCCGAGCCGGCCGCCGCGCCGGTGGCCCCGGCGCAGCCCGCGCAGCAACAACAGCAGCGGCCCAACGTGCTGGTCTGGATGCTCGACGACGTCGGCTTCGCCCAGCTCTCCTGCTATGGCGGGCTGGTTCCCACGCCGAATATCGACCGGGTGGCGCGCATGGGCCTGCGCTATTCGAACTACCACACCCCGCCGATCTGCTCGGCGACGCGTGCCTCTTTCCTGACCGGGCGGATGCCGCACTCGGTCCACATCGGCGCGCATGCGGCGACGGCGCGGGACTTTCCAGGCTATGACGCCAAGATTCCGCCGTCTGCCGGAACGGTCGCGGCGAACCTGCGTCAGGCGGGCTATGCGACATTCGCCCTGGGCAAGTGGGACCATTTGCCAGCTGGCGAAATCACGCCGGCCGGGCCGTTCAATCACTGGCCCACTGGCCAGGGCTTCGACCGCTTCTACGGCTTCCTCTCCGCCGATATGGACAACTGGAACCCGACGCTGATCCGCGATGTCTCCCCGGTGCGAAA
>JAYRPK010000058.1:0-5084 GCA_041911195.1 Novosphingobium sp.
CAAGCTGGCGCACTGTCGGCGACATCGGCTATCTGGATGCGCAAGGCTGGCTCTACCTCACCGACCGCAAGGCCTTCATGATCATCTCGGGCGGGGTCAACATCTACCCGCAGCAGATCGAGGACGTGCTGGCGCTGCACCCCAAGGTGGCCGACGTCGCCGTGATCGGCGTGCCGAGCGAGGACCTGGGCGAGGAAGTGAAGGCAGTGGTCGAGCCGGCGCCGGGGGTCGAGCCGGGCGACATGCTGGCCGAGGAGATCAAGGCCTATGTCCGCGAGCGGCTGGGCAAGCTGATGACGCCCCGGTCTGTCGATTTCATCGACGAGTTGCCGCGATTGCCGACCGGCAAGCTTTACAAGAAAGCGCTACGGCAGCGGTATTGGCCGGACGGCTGAGCCCTACTTCAGCAGCGAAAGCACGTTCTGCTGGCTCTGGTTGGCCTGCGCGATCATTGCGGTGGAGGCTTGGCCCAGGATCTGCGCCTTGGCCATGGCGGTGGTCTCGGCGGAGTAGTCCGCGTCCTCGATGCGGCTGCGGGCGTCGGACAGGTTGGTGATATTGCTGGTGAGGTTGCTGATCACCGATTCCAGCCGGTTCTGCCCCGCGCCCAGCGATGCGCGGCCGCCCGAAATGGTGTCTAGCTCGCCATCGATGGTGCCCAGCAGCGTATTGGCCGCTGCCGCGGTCGACAGGTCATAGGAACCCGCCGCGCCGCCGCTGGCCGCAAGCGTGGTGAGGTCAGGCATGACGAGATCGAAAGTGTCGCTGCCATTGGCTCCGGCCTGCACCGTCACGGCGGCGGCAGTGCCGTCGAACAGCGCGACGCCGTTGAATTTGGAATTGACGATGACCAGGTCGATCTGGCTGGTCAGCGCATCGACTTCGGTCTGCATGTAGACCCGGTCGGTCGCGTCCTGATAGGTGCCCGATGCCGATTGAGTGGCCAGCTCGCGGATGCGTTGCAGCATGTTGGTGACTTCGCCCAGCGCGCCGTCGGCGGTCTGGGCAAGGCTGATGCCGTCGTTGGCGTTGCGGATCGCCTGGCCCATGCCGCGGACCTGCGCGGTCATGGTCGAGGCGATGGCAAGGCCAGCCGCATCGTCCCTGGCGCTGTTGATCCGCTTGCCGGTGGACAGCCGCTCCATGGCCACGCCCAGCGACTTGTTGGCGACCACCGAGGCATTGGTGGCCCTGATGGCGGCGAGGTTGGTGTTGATGACTGCCATGACCTGCGTTTCCTGTGTCCCTGACCGGGCGGGATTATCCGCAACCGGCTGAGGAAAGAGACGACAGGCGGGCGGGGGGTTTAAGGCGATGGTGAGTCACCAGGGTGAATTTTGTGTGAAGGATCGATGATTTGCCCGGAAATCCGCGATTGGAGGCTGGTCCGGGCGTTAACGTTCTTTCGCCTCGGAGCCGGGGTGCGACCTTGCTTGTCCCGCCCGATGGCCGGCGCGCCCGCCACCGGCAGCGCTTTACAATCAGGCGCTGCGGGATAGGTATCGGGGAAGGGGGGCTTCACGCTGATGCGCAGATTTGTTGTTGCCTGTGCCATGTCGCTGGCGGTGCTGTCGCCAGCCGCGGCGGCGCCGAACCAGCGCGATGTGGCGGTCCGGTTCGGCCTGACGCCCGAGCAGTCGGCAGGGCTCTATTCGCAGGTCGACGGCATGAGGGGCCAGCTGGCGACGCTTGCGCGCAGCAATGGCATCAAGGATGCCACTCTGCGGGCGATCGCGCTGGAACTGGGCGCGCGCAGCCCGAACCTGTCGAAGGAACAGTTCGTTTCGCTGATCGAGGCGCGGGCGGGCGCCGCCGCGCGGGCGCAGGCGAAGATCGCCGAACTGGACAAGGCCGTGGCCGCGCTCGATCCCGGCGGAGAGCGGACGCAGTCGCAGGCAGTGCTGCAGCGCGCTCGGCTGGCTTTCGACGAAGGGCGGCTGGAGGATGCCGAGGCCGCTTTTGGCGAGCTGTCGGTGCTGCGCTCCAGCGAAATGGCCGGCGCGCGCCAGGCCTGGCTGGAGGCTTTGGACCTTCAGGCGCAATCGGCCAGCCTGCGCGGCGACACCGAGAAGGCGACCGACATCCGCCTCGCCAAGATGACGGCGCTGCGCGAGCAGCGGCAAGCGGCCGAGCGCGAGGAGTGTAAGACCGCCCTCGAGATCGGCGCCGATTGGCTGGGACGAGGAGAACGGCTGGGCGACAACGCGGCCCTGATCAAGAGCATCGGCTATTTTCGCGACCTTGCCCTGCCATTGGCTCCGCGCGACAAGGCGCCGCAGGATTGGGCCGCGACCCAGAATGCCCTGGGGGTGGCCTTGCGCGTGCTGGGCGAGCGCGAGAGCAGTCCTGCCCGCCTGGAAGAATCGGTGGCGGCGTTTCATGCCGCGCTGGAGGAAAACACCCGCGAGCGCGCGCCGCGCGACTGGGCCAAGGCGCAGGTCAACCTTGGCAGTGCGCTGATGCGGCTGGGCGAGCGCGATAGCGGCACCGGGCGGCTCGAGGAAGCGGCGGTGGCGTTCCGCTCGGCCTTGGAGGTTGCCAGCCGCGAGCAGGAACCGCTTGGCTGGGCGGTGGCGCAGAACAACCTGGGCGTCGTCTTGCTGACACTGGGCGAGCGGCAGGGCAGTGCGGCCCGGCTGGAAGAGGCCGCCGCGGCTTTTCGCGATGCGCTGCTTGAACGGACGCGCGAACGCGTTCCGCTGGATTGGGCCATGAGCCTGAACAACCTTGGCAATGTGTCGCTACGGCTGGGACAGGCTACGGGCGACACTGCGCGACTGGAGCAGGCGGCGACGGCGTTTCGCGCCGTCCTGGATGTCTATACCCGCGAGCGCACGCCGCTCGACTGGGCCATGGCGCAGCATAACCTCGCCTCCGCGACACAGGCGTTGGGTGAGCGTGAGGCAGGTACGGCGAAGTTGGAAGAGTCAGTGTCGGCCTATCGCAACGCGCTGCTGGAATTCACCCGCGAGCGCGTGCCGCTGCAATGGGCCTCTACCCAGACCAGCCTGGGCGCGGCGCTGGCGGCGATCGGCGAGCGCCAGGGCGATGTCGCGAAATTGGGAGAGGCGGTGACGGCCATGCGCGCATCCCTGCTGGTGCGCACGCGCGAGAGCGTTCCGGTCGATTGGGCCAAGACCCAGATCGGCATAGGCTTCATCCGCTTGCTGATCGCCCGGCGTGGCGGGAGCCAGGAGAAGCCGGCGGATATTCGGCGCGACTTGGCCGAGGTGCGGCGTTTGATGGCGGAAAGCGGCAATGCGCCGGTTGCCGCGCTGGCCGACTATGTACTGGCTCAGATCGATGGGGGGGCGAAGCAGTGACAGAGGCAAAAGGCAAACGTGTCGGCAGCGTGGTTTTCACGATCAGCATCGCGCTGACGGCGATTTGCGTTGCGGTGATCGTCTGGATGATGGTGGGCGGGGTCGATATGGCCAAGCTGGGCGACTGGCCCTTCCCCCATTGGCCGCGCGTCTTCGTCGTCGTACTGCTGGCGATCTTCCTGATCGCCTCGCTGGCGACGACCGAAGTCATCCCCTGGCGATCACGGAGTTGGGAAGAATGGCGCAAGCCCAATGTGCTGGGCACACTGGTCTACATGATCCTGGGCGGGGTCGGTTTCGTGGTGGGGATCAACGGCATTTTCAACCCGCCCGCCGCCGAACAGGCGACCTTGCTGGAAACCAGGGCCAACACCGAGAGAATCGCCGAGGCAGTGGGCGCGGGCAAGGACTCGCTGATCCGCCAGAAGATCGATGGCGTGTGGGGGCGGCCCGGTTGCGAGACGACCTATCGCTTTGCGCTGGAGGGGCAGGCGGTCAAGGTGACCTCGCTCAAGAGCCCGCCCGGCGCGAAGCCCTATAACCCCGAATATTCGGTAACAGTCGACCGCGACCTGATCGCATCGGGCGGCGAGCGCGGCTCGGTGATCGAGGCCAACGAGACGGTGGGCTTCTGGCCGGGCTTCGGCGTGACCTTCCGCTATTCGACCGACGGCTCGAGCGAGCGGCTGGTCTGGGACCACAAGCAGATGTCGACCTTGCCGCTGGAATTGGTGCGGTGCGGGTGAGGAGGGGACACGCTATTGCGTGTCCCCAAGCGGGGGTGCAGCCAAGCTCGACACTGGCGATGAAAAGCCGGGGACATGCTATTGCGTGTCCCCGAGCAAGGGTGGAGCATGGTGCGGCTGGTGAAGGAAAAGGCCGTAATTCTAATGGATCAATAATTAAATTCCTGATCAAAAAATAATGGGTTTCGCAAATTCTCACCTAAGCGCACAGCGAACCGTAATTAAAATAAATATCTATCCAGTGTATCCAAATACAGCAATTAATCCCAATATAACAGAAATTATAGACCTCTTCACCGCCACTCTTCTAGATATTTCATAACTATCTGCCATAGAATATGCAAATACAGACAAATGCGCACTCCATAATGCGCCAGATAGAAATGAAAATCTGACAAAATATATAAAAAGTATGGACATGCGAAATTACCCTAAATATAATACGATAAACCGTCGCCTTATATTTTTCTATAGTTAAGGTGAGTTACGGTGGGAGTTACGGTGAAACTTTACTTAACCCCCAAACTATCGCACAACCCGCCCCATGAAGCAACTTCTCCTCCGCACCCATTTCGCCAGATGTAACCGTTGCTCGGGGACACGCAATAGCATGTCCCCGGTCTTTCGGTGCCAGCGTCGCGCTTGGGTGTACCGTTGCACGGGGACACGGAATACCATGTCCCCGGCGCTTGTCGGCGCCGTTGGAAAGGGACACGCAATAGCCTGTCCCGATTACTGATGGCCCGGCTGCCCCGCGTCGTCATTCCCGGCATTCCGCACCATGTCACCCAGCGCGGCAACGGGCGGCAGCGGACCTTTTTCGAGGAAGGCGATTATGCGCTCTATCTCGATCTGCTCGGGCAGGCCGCCGCCAATGCCCATGCCGAGGTCTGGGCCTATTGCCTGATGCCCAATCATGTCCACGTGGTGCTGACGCCCTCGGACGAGCATGGCCTGGCGCGCACTTTCGGCGAACTGCACCGGCGCTATACCGGCTATGTCAACGCCCGGCGGC
>JAYRPK010000059.1:0-12030 GCA_041911195.1 Novosphingobium sp.
CCGGTGATCTTGTCGACCGGTTTGATGGTGCCGGTCCCATAGGCCAGCGCGGCCACGGCTTGTGCCCCGCCCACGCGCCAGATCTCGTCCACTCCGGCCACGTAGGCCGCGGCCATGACCAGCGGGTTGATCTGGCCCTTGGGGGTTGGCGTCGTCACGACCAGGCGGCCGACGCCCGCGACCTTGGCGGGGATGGCGTTCATCAACAGCGAGGAGGGATAGGCGGCGCGGCCGCCCGGAATATAGAGCCCGGCGGCATCGACCGGCCGCCAGCGCGCGCCGAGCCGCACGCCGGCCTCGTCGATGGAGTCGCGGTCGGCCGGGAGCTGGCTCTCGTGATAGGCGCGGATGCGCTGGGCGGCCAGTTCCAGCGCGGCGCGCAGGTCTGGCTTGAGCTCGTCATAGGCCTCGCGGCAGGCGGCAAGCGGCACTTGCCAGGCCTCGTCGCTGGCGAGCGAATGGCCGTCGTAGCGCTGGGTCAGCTCGGCCAGCGCCGCATCGCCCCGGCTGCGCACGTCGGCGATGATCCGGGCGACGTCGCGCGAGACGTCCTCGCCGCTTTCACGGCGATTGGCGACGAGGCGCTTGAACGCCTTGGCGAAATCCGGGTCGCGCGTGTTGAGCCGCAGCATCAGGCTGCTTCCCCGGCGGCGGCAAGGGCGCGAAAACGCTCGACCAGTTCCGCCACTCGCTCGTCCGTTTTGAGCGCGGCGCGGTTGACGATCAGCCTGGAAGTAATCTCAAGTATGGTTGAGGTTTCAACTAAGCCATTATCCTTAAGTGTTTTTCCGGTGGACACCAGATCGACGATGCGGCTGGCGAGACCGAGCCCCGGCGCGAGCTCCATCGCGCCGTTGAGCTTGATCACTTCGGCCTGAATGCCCTGGCTTTCGAAGTGGCGGTGCGTCAGGTTGGGATATTTGCTGGCGACGCGCAGGTGGCTGGCGCCTTGTGTGCCCGTTTGCCCGGCCGGTTCGGCGACCGACAGTCGGCAATATCCGATGCCGAGGTCGACCGGGGCATATAGGTCGGAATAGGCGAATTCCTCGACCACGTCGGAGCCGACGATTCCCACCGAAGCCGCGCCATGCGCGACGAACGTGGCGACATCGAAGGCGCGCACGCGGATGATGCGCATGTCGCTGCCCTCACAGGCGAAAGACAGGGCGCGGCTCTTCTTGTCATGGAACTCCGCTTCGGGCACTACGCCGGCGCGCGCCATCAGCGGCAGCGCCTCGTCGAGAATGCGGCCTTTGGGCACGGCGAAGGTCAGCGGTTGGGGCATGGCGGCGGCGTTTAGGCGGCAAGCGGCAAAAGGGCAACTCACCATGGCGGACGCCCGGCAAATCTCTGGCTTCTTTCCGGCGTCGGTGCGCGAAGCTTACGAGAACCAGTCCGCCTATTGCCGCAACAACGACGCGTCGGTCACTGCGCGGGTGGTCGAGGCGATTGCGGCGCAATTGGACCGGGACGCTCCCGGAAAATTCATCGAGCGAATTCGCGACTGGCCTGGCGCGCCTCTGGCCGATGCCGTGCCGCTGCGCTCGACCGGCGCATTGCACGGCCTGTTCCTGGCCGGGAAAGCTCCGGAACTCGCCCCGATCTATGCCGCCGAGCCGGCCGACGATGCAGCGATCGTCGGCGATATGGTGCGCCGTCACGCGCACTTCCTGCTGCCCTGGCTCGACGGCCCGCCGCAGACCAACGAGGCGGGGCGTTCGTCCGGGTTCATCGCGGCCATGCTGTGGCTGGCGGCTCAGGGCCTGCCGCCGAAGTTCGAATGCCTCGAAATCGGCTCAAGCGCCGGGATCAACCTGATGATCGACCGCTACTTCTACGATCTGGGCGGTGTGAAGGTGGGGCCGGGCGATGCCGCCATGCGTTTCCAGCCGGAGTGGCGCGGTCCAGCGCCGCCAGACCGGCATATCGCCATTGCGTCGCTGAAAGGCTGCGACGTCGCGCCGCTAGACCTCACCGACTCGGCTCAGGCGCTTAGGCTCAGGAGCTACATCTGGCCGGAGCATCCCTTCCGCTTCGACCGGCTGGATGCGGCGATCGCGGCGGCAAAGGAACTGGCGCCCGATCTCGTGGCAATGAATGCCGCCGACTTCGTCGAGCAGCAGCTTGCGGTTCCGCAGCCCGAGGGCACGACCCGGGTGCTGATGCATTCCATCGTCTGGCAATACGTGCCGGAGGAGCAGCAGGCCCGGGTAACGGCGGCGATGGAGGCAGCGGGGCGCAAGGCCTCGCCAGATCGGGCGCTGGCCTGGATCCGGCTGGAAGGTAACCGCACCCTGCTCAACCACGGGCTGGACTTGCGCTATTGGCCTGGCGGGGAAGAGCCGAAGCTCATTGCCGCCGCCCATGCCCACGGCGCCTGGATCGAGTGGATGGCTTAGGCGACGATCTCCCCGATCGTCTTGCTCGTCTCCATGCTCTTCGCCCCCCAACGGTCGAGCGGCACGCCCATGACCTGTTGCACGGTCAGGCCCACCCGGCTGACCGGCGTGCCCGCGCCATCGACGTAGATCCCGGTCTTGAGCTTGCCGCCGGCGCTGCCGGCGGTGAGGATCGGGATGTTGTCGATGGTGTGGAACTTGGCGAATTCGGTTTCGGAGTGGGCAACCACCAGCGTGTTGTCGAGCAGCGTGCGCCCGCCTTCCTGCACCTTGTCCAGCGCGGAGGCGAAATAGACCCAGGCGTCCATGATGCGGGTGAGGAAATAGGTGGCGTTGGGCTGGTAGCCCAGCTTGTTGTCCAGCACTTCCTCATGGGTGAGCTGATGGTGGGTGATAGTGCTGCCAATGCGGGTGAGCGAGCTGGCGCCGTTGTTGAACATCATGTTGAACACCCGCGTCTGGTCGCAGGCAAGCGCCATGACCAGCAAGTCGGTCATCAGCTCGTGGTTCTTCATCACCGTTTCGATCTCGGCATTCACCGGCCGATCGGAGACCTTGGTGGGCACCTTGCAGGCCTGCAAGGGCTCGGGCTTGGTCAGCTCGACGTCGAGCTGGTTTTCGAGCTGGCGCACCGAGGTGAAGTACTGGTCGAGCTTCTGCCGGTCGGCCGCGCCCACAGCACGTTCCAGCGCCTGGCGCTGTTCGGTCACGCCCGAAAGCACCGAGCGGCGCGCCATGACCTGCGGGTCGGGCGTGAAAGAGGCGCTGTTGGGATCCTTGAAGCCGTCGCCGAAGATGCGCGCATAGAGCGACGAGGGCGAGACTTCGGATGGGTTGAGGTTGCCGCCGCCGCGCCCCGAGAGCGAATTGCGCGGGTCGCCGGAGGACGAAACCTCGAGGCTGCGGAAGCGCGAGCGCGAGCCGATGAGGTCGCTGATGGTGACGTCGAAGCTCTCGCCGGGAAGGCCGCGCTCGGCGGTCAGCGCGCGGCCGGTGCGGATCGCCGGGCCGCCGGAGGCATGCGGCAGGTTGGGCGCGCCATCGAGCGGAACGTTGAAGTTGCCGAAGACATTGATCTTGCTGCGCAGGGCGGCGATCGGCGCCAGCTCGGGCTTCATGTCGTAGTCCGGTCCCGGCTTGGTCGGGAAGAAGCGGTTGGGGTTGACTCCTAGCCCCCAGAACCACGTGCCGAAGCGGATCGGCACCGGCGCGCCGGTCGCGGCCAGGGCCTCGCCGTTCACGTCGAGGAAGCAATCGAGCAGCGGCAAGGCCACCGCAACCTTCGCGCTGCCGAGAAGGCCCTTCAGTGCGGTCCTGCGAGAGAGATCGAATGCCATGGCTCTAGCCTTTCACTTTTCCATCAGGCTGACGTGGGTGGGTTCGCTGGAAACCGGTCTGGAGACAATGCGATAGGCCTCCGGCATGCTCGCCACGCGCTGGAATAGGGCGCGGATGGCATAGCCATTGGCGGCGAACTGCTTGTCGAGGCCGGTGACCAGCGCTTCGTCTTCGCTGGGCTTTCCGGTTGCATATTCATAAGCGCGCGAGGCGACGCACTGGGTGGTCGCCGGGCTTTCCGCCAGTGTCTTGCCTAGGCCCGCCGCGCCGGTGAAGGTAATGCCGTCCATCGCTCCTGTCGCGTCGATCGGCGCGTCGTTCTCGGTGCTGCGGAAGGCGCCGATGCCGTCGAACCGCTCAAGGCTGAGGCCGGCGGGGTCGGTGATCTTGTGGCAGCCGGAACAGGCTGCATCGGTGGCATGGGCGCTCAGCCGGATGCGCGCGGTCGGCATGGCCTTGTTGGCGGTATCCTGCACTGCGGTGAAATTGACGTTGCCAGGCGGCGGGGGCACTGGCTGGCACATCAGCAGTTCGCGGATCGCCTTGCCGCGCAAGGTCGGCGAGCTACGGCCGGCATGCGAATAGATCGCCAGGAACCCGGCCTGGCCGACCAGCCCGGAGCGGTCGTCGCCGGGGGCGAATTCATGGCGTTCCCAGCCTTGCGAGCGGTTCACCTGCACCTGGTAAAGCCCGCCGAGCGCGCGGGTGAGGTAGGTGCGGTTGGTGGTGAACAACTGGCGATAGTCGCCATTGTCAGTCAGCAAGTGACCGGTGATGGTGCGCAGCAATTGTTCGGGCAGGGCCTGGGCCACCTCCTGGTTGAAATAGGGGTAGATGATCGGGTCCTTGGCGAGCTCGTCGAACTTCTCGAACAGCAGCATGTCGGCGAAGAAAGCCCGCACGCCCTGCTCGAAGCGCGGCGATTGCACCATTCGGCCGGCTATCGCCGAAAGCTCGGCCTGGTCGGTCAGCTTGCCAGCGGCGGCGGCCTGCAGCAGCGCCTCGTTGGGCGCGGAGTTCCACAGCATGAAGCTGAGCCGCGAGGCGCGCGAGTAGTTGTCCAGTCGCAACTGGCCCGGATTGGCGGGATCGGGCTCGGCCACTTCGACGATGTAGAGATAGTTGGGCGAGACCAGCATGGCCGCCAGCGACAATTCCAGCCCCTTGTAGAACGAGCCGGTGCGGCTCGCCGCGTCGCCGGCCAGCTTGGCGTAGAAGGCCTGCTCGCTTGCCGTCAGCGGACGGCGGAAGAGATAGCGGCCAAGCGGCGTCAGCGTCCGGGCGGCGCAATCGGCATCGGCCTGCGCCGGGTCCTTGGGCGCGCAGGGCACGAATTGCGCGCGATGCTTCTCGTCGAATACCTGCGCTGCCACGACCCGGGCCATGGCGTCGAACTGCTCCAGCCCCGATGGCGAAATGCTCGCCTCGCGGGCGCCGCTGGCGATCATTTCGTGCACCGGCCGCACGATCGGTTCGAACCGGCCGGCGACGCGGATGTCCGGTCCGAACACATCGGCGATGGTATTGCGGTATTGCGCTTCGGTGATGCGCCGCATGGCGACGATGCTGTAGCCCGCCGGCTCGGCGGCGGAGGGCGCATCGGCCTGTGCCGGGCCTTGCGGTTGCAGCGCCAGCGCTCCCAAGGCCAGCGCGCCTGCCGCGAGGAGTCCATAAGCGAATTTCGAACGGATCATCGCGCGGCGGTCCTCGGGGCTTGGGGAATGTCGTTAACGAAGGCGGGTATCGCCACCATCCGCATGGCGGTCGAAACCCCGGTGCACTTGCCGGTCCTGGGGTCCTTGATGCCGTCGGCATAATGGCGAAGCGTCTTGAGCTGCGCCGCGCAATCGATCCCCGCCACGAGGGACGATCCGGCGCCTCCGATGGCGGGGCTCTGTATCGTGTCGAACACCGGGCGGTAGCCGCCGACCAGGCCGGTCAGCGTACCGTCGGCCTGAAATGTCAGCCGCAGGCGCCCGCGACGGAAATCGTGCTTGGTGCGATTGCCGCGAATGTCGCGCGCGCCACCCTGGCCCCAGGTCTGCGCCAGCACGATGTCGTGCGGTTCAGTGACGAGCACGCCGTTCTCGATCCGGCCCTTGAGAACATTGCGGTTGCGCGGCGCCTTGTCGCTGATCGAGAAGCTCAGGCCGCGCAGGAATTTGCCGTTATTGTCTGCCACCGGGCGGTCGGGCGTGTTGGCGTAGATCACTTCGACCTCGGGGTCGCTGACCAGGCTATCGACCCCGCGCAGCAGGATCACCTGGGTCCATTCGCCCGAATTCATGAACTGACGGGTGCCGACGTCGTATTCGCTGGGCTGACCCTCCTGGCCGCGCCAGTTCATGGTGCAGCCCATGACGCGGTATTCCTGGTTGTCGATTCCCTTTTCGCCTGATGGCGATTCGAATTCGTCATGCGCGCAGGTATCATCTCCCTTGCCGCCATCGAGATCCAGGCCATAGGAGTGTGCGCCCTTGACGGTCTTCAACAGGGGCCGGTCGAACATGTCGGGATTTGTGCACAGGTTGGCGCCGTTCGGTCCGAAGGCCTGCGCCTGCCACAACCGGGTCAGTTCGGGCTCGTTCTCCTTGAGCGAAAGGCGCGCACGCTCTTCGGGCGTCTGGCGCTCCAGGAAGTCCTGTCGCATCGGCAGTTGCATGCCCTGGGGGCAGGCATCGGGTTCGTGCACGACCGGATAGTTGAACGACTGAACGACGAAGCCCATCACGCCATTGGCGGGTGGGGCGGGAAGCTTCGGGGCCGCCGTTTCGCCCTCCGCCGGGGCAATCGCAGCGGGCCCCAATGCCAGCAGCGTGCCGAGCATGAGCGC
This sequence comes from Novosphingobium sp., assembly GCA_041911195.1. Lineage (GTDB taxonomy): Bacteria > Pseudomonadota > Alphaproteobacteria > Sphingomonadales > Sphingomonadaceae > Novosphingobium. Next base: position 6,571 of record JAYRPK010000059.1, read on the forward strand.
TCCGCCAAGGGTCTTGCCCAGAGTTGCCTGTGCCATGCGCATTCTCCCTAGGGCCTTACCAGCGCGCCTGAACCCGGGGCGGACAGTGGGTCGTCCTCCTGGCTGACGAAAACGGGCTTGCCTCTCCAGTTCCACTGCGGCCTGTCGCCGCCAAGGTTCACGCTCCATTCGCCGATCGGGCGGCTCGCGGCGGGGGCGGCCAAGGGTATCCAGGTGCAAGTCGCGGCGCAATTGCCGGTGAACAGCGCATGCCCGTCCTTGTCGGAAAGCAGGTAGGCACCCTTTGCGAAGGCGGTCGCCACGCCGGGCGGCGCCTTAACCTCGGGTACCGGCGGCACGAACTTGAGCGTGTTCCAGGTGAAACGGTCCGCACCGTCGAATGTGCTCGACCCCGGCCGGTCGTTCTTGCGGGTATAGACCAGGTGCCAGCCCTTGTAGACCCATTGCGGGCCGCTTGGCCCTGCGATGATCGTCCAGTCCGGCGCGCGCTGGGGCAGCACGAAGCCTTCGGGCAGGGGCGCCTGCCCAGGCGCGCGTTCCGGCTGCAAACGGGGCTGGGGCGTAGCCGCGGGCGCAGCGCCGGCAGGCGGCCGGGCAGGGCCGGCGGCTCCGCGGTCACCAAAGCCGCGTGGGAACATGATATTGGGTTTTGCGCCTTCGGGAGCCATCAGCGGCTCCCAGTCCCTGGCGCAGTCGTCCTTGCAATAGAGCGCCGGATCGGGGGCCCAGCGGATCAGCACCCGCATGTCCATGCCATAGAGCGTGCGGCCCCTGGCGTCGGTGTAGACCGGGCCACCGGCCGTCTTGCGGACGCTGACGCCGGGCGGGTACTGGCTGGTCGTCGCCGCGGGAATGGGCAGGTCCGCGGGCTGAGCCAGGGCCATTGCCGGCACCAGGCCCGATGCAATGCAGAACGCCAACACTACCCGCCGCATCGACAGATCTCCTCCAACCGCGCCAATCGATAGTTCGCTTTCTGAATTAGTCAATCGATCCGCCACCCCTGATATGTAGCAAATTGTCGCCGTTAGCGCGACGGCTTGTCCTCGCCGGACGCACCCAGCACCAGAAGGCACAGGATCCCCGTGATCGCGGCGAAGGCGGCGCAAGTGAGAGGCGGGGCTTTGCCATCGCCCAGATTCAGCGCCAGCCACAGTGCTGCCAGAGTCGAGCCGAGCAGTTGTCCCGAGAGCCGAAAGGTTTGCATGATTCCTCCCGCTGCCGCGATGCGGCGGCGCGGTGCTGCATCGATGATTTGGCGCGAATTGGGCGAATAAAACAGGCCATATCCGCAGCCAGCGAGGGCAAATCGCCAGGCAAGATCGACAAGCTCCGGGCGTTCCGGAAGCAGGGCAAGCGAAATTGTTCCGGCAAGTGCAATGCCCATGCCCAATGACCCCTGCAGGCCTGGCCGGTAGCGGTCGGCCATAGCGCCTGACAGCGGCGCCACCACGGCCATGGTAAGCGACCAAGCCATGATCGCCACGCCCACCTTGGCGGTCGAATAGCCATAAGCGTGCTGCAGGCGGAACGGCAGGGTCAAGAGCAGTGATGTCGTGGAAAGATGAGTGAGGAACGAGGCGCAGAGCGGGAGGGCTATAAGCTTGTCGCGCAGGAGATCGACCGGCAGGACTGGATTGGCCTGAACCAGTTCACGGCGAATAAAGACAAGACCAATGGGCAGGGCGAGCGCGGCTATCGCAATGGCCATTAGCAGCGGTCCGCCGTGAACGCCCATCTGAATTCCGGCAACAAACAAACCGAACATGGCGGCACAAAGCCCGGCGGACTTCAAGTCGAATGGTTCATCGTGAGGTTCGGGATCGGGCAAGCTACGTTGCCCGGCTAATAGCGAAACCGCAAGAAGCGGCACCAATGCGGCGAACAGCCAGGACCAGTGTACCTCGGCCAGCAGCAAGCCTCCGATAACCGGGCCGGCAGTGGCCGAGGTTGCGGAGACGAGAGTGTTGTAAGCCAGTCCGCGGCCGAGCTGGTCGCGCGGATAGATCAACCGGATCATGGCGGAATTGACCGAATTGATCATCGAGGCGCCAAGCCCCATCACGCCGCGCACCACGATCAGAAACGGCAGGCTCTTAGCGAAAACGCACAGCAGAGCCGCTGCGGCGAACAGGGTCTGACCTGACTGGTACATGCGCCTGAGGCCAATTCGGTCGCCCAGCGAGGAGAAGGGCAGCACCGTCATCATCAGCATCAGCTGAAACACGGTGACGACGAGCACCGTGGCGGACGGCTTCACTCCAAGTTCGAGCGATATGGTTGGCAATGCGACATTGACGAAACCGTTGTCGAAGCTCGAAACCGCGGAGCCGAGCCACGTTGCCGTCACTGCGCCATAACGGCGCGGGGCCGGCAGTCCATCCGGGTGTTCTTGCCCTGGCATTTCGCTTGCAGACTTACCTGGCAATCAGGCCGGCTGCACTTGCTGGGTCATCTCGAACACGTTGCCGTCCGGATCGCGGCCGTAAGTGGCCAGGATCGTGCCGTGGTGGTCCTGGATCGGGCAATGGAACTTCACCCCGGCGGCGGACATCCGGTTGTAAGCCTCGTGGATGTCGTCGACGTCGACGCCGAAGTGCGTGAAGCCGCGCTTGCTGACCGGCCGGTCGTGATCCTGCTCGCCCTGGTCCGGATTGTGGAACTCGAACAGCTCGAGCGCGATGTTGCCCGTGCCAATTACCACCATGCGGCCCTGGGGATCGTCCAGCGCCATGATCCGCGCATACCATTCGCCGGAGAAGGGGAAGGGCTCGCACAGCTTCTGCATGCCGAAATGGGTGCAGTAGAAATCGATAGAGCGGTCGAGATCGGCGACCGATATGGCGACGTGATGGTGGCGCATGGCCTTTCTCCTATAGCCCGCGCGCGGTGCGGAAGTTTTCCAGCAGGTGGACGCCGTCCTTGCCCGCGACCATCGCCGGGATCGCGGCGTCGCGCATGGCCAGCAGCACGTCGTCCTTGACGAAGGTCTTGCCGCCGGCCTCGAACGAACCGTCGAGCACCAGCGCGGCATACCAGTCGCCGCGCGCCTGGGCCGGAATGCTCTCGCCGGCCTGGAGCCGGGTGTCGCGGCAAATGCCCCGGTTGGGATCGCCGGGCGCGCCGAGATCGACCGACCAGCCGGGTTCCAGCCGCGCCTTGCTCATGCCGCTGGTGCCTTCCAGCGTCAGCATCGAGTGGCCCTCGTTGCGCTTGTTGATCCCTTCGCGCGGCTTGATCACGTGGTTGCCCCACTTGAGCGTCGGGTGGTCGGCATATTCGGGGCTGTAGCCGCCGGGCGAGAGCGAGAGGTCGCCGAACACTTCGAGCAGGCGGCAGCCGTGCGGGCCGATCAGCAGCGGACCGTATTCGACAGAAGGCTCGGCGATGTAGACGTCGCCCGGCTGCATGTGCCAGTCGCCCAGCAGGCAACTGCCTTCGAGGATGATCACCAGGGTCCAGCAATCGTGCCAGTGCATCGGCCAGAGCTGGTTGGGCGGCATGCGGATATCGGGCAGGGCGTAGATGAAATCGTCCATCTCGTTGCCGAGCATGACGATCTCGCTCCAGGTCTGGCCGCCGGGGATGTCGTTCGCCACTTCATTGTTCGGGCCCATCTTCCCCCCGGGATAGAGCCTGCGCAAGGTGACGCCGGGGGCGATCTCCTCGGTGTGGAAGTTCTGGGCAGGCACCATCGAGCGGACCGGCGCGTTCATGGCAAGCTCTCCATCTGTTTATTGCGCCTAGCTCACCACTTGCCGCGGGGGAGCGCAAGCCCCGATTGGATTTGCGGTTGGGCGGCAAGGATGATCGGACATGCGCTTTGCTTGACAGCCCGGCGCGCAGGGCCACTATGGGCGGCAAGTGGCAGGGCTGTCCAAGCGCCCGCCCGGGAGAGAGATGGCAGCCCGCGATATCCTGATCGGCGTCGATGTCGGCGGCACCTTTACCGATGCGGTGGTGATCGCGGATGGGCGCAGTTTCCGCGCCAAGTCGCCCAGCACCTATCCGGACATCGGCCGCGGCGTGCTGGCGGCCTGCCGGCTGGCCGCGCAGTCGGCGGGGGAGGAACTCGACGCGCTGCTGCCCCGCGTCAAGAAATTCGGCCTCGGCACCACGGCGGTCACCAATGTCATCGCTACACGCACTGGGCTGAAGACGGGCCTCGTCACCACCAAGGGCTTCGAGGAGACTCTGCGGCTTGCGCGCGGGCGGACCCAGGAAGAGGATGGCTGGCTGAAGTCGGTCGATGCGCTGGTGGACGCCAAGGCAATCGTTGGCATCGACGAGCGGATCGACCGCAATGGCGTGGTACTGAAGGAACTCGATCCGCAGCAGGTGATCGATGCGGCACGCCACTTGGCTGAGGAGGCCAAGGTGGAGAGCATCGCCATCTCCTTCCTTTGGTCCTTCCTCAACCAGAGTCACGAGCGCGAGGCGGCGCGGCTGATCCGCGAGACGCTGCCCGGCATGCCGGTTTCTGCAGGCGTGGAGCTGCGCCCGGTGATCCGCGAATACGAGCGCACGACGCTGGCCGTACTTAATGCCTATGCCAAGGGCGCCTATCGCGGGGTCGACGACCTTGCGCATGAGCTGCGCGATGCCGGGCTGCAGGCGCCGGTGCTGCTGTGCCATTCGGGCGGCGGTGCGATCTCCATCGAGCAGGCGCGCGAGCAGCCGGTGTGGCTGTCGGCCTCGGGCCCGGCGGCAGGGGTCGCAGCGGCGGCGAAGATCGCGCAGGATGCAGGCGAGGAGCGGGTGCTGACCTGCGACCTTGGCGGCACCTCCTTCGACGTCGCCCACCTCGCCGACGGCGCTCCCGCGCGCACCCAGCGCGGAGACCTGATGGGCTTCTGGACGGCGCTGCCCCGCGTCGATGTTGAATCAGTTGGCGCGGGCGGCGGTTCGCTCTCATGGATCGACGAACGCTCGATGTTGCGGGTGGGGCCGCGCTCGGCGGGGTCCTCGCCGGGGCCGGTGTGCTACAGCCGGGGCGGCACGCAGGCGGCGCTGACCGATGCCCTACTGGTGCTAGGCTATATCGATCCCGACAATTTCCTCGGCGGCACCATGAAGCTCGACAAGGAAGCCGCCTTGGCCGCCTGCGCCAGGCTGGGTGCGGATCTTGGGCTCGATCCGGTCGATGCCGCATGGGGCATCCGCGAGATCGCCGTCGCCGAAATGGTCAAGGCGGTGCGCGCGCGGTTGTCCAACCATGCGCTGGCGGCATCGGAGCATTGCCTCGTCAGCTACGGCGGCTGCGGTTCGCTGTTCTCGTCCGAAGTGGCGCGGCTGGCAGGCCTCAGGCGGGTGATCGTGCCCGAGTTGGCCTCGGTGCTTTCGGCCTATGGCGCGGCGACGATGGACATTCGCCGCGAGCGGCTCACCACCTTGCTGATGAAGCTGCCCGGCGATGCGGAAACGATAGACCGGACCTTCGACGACCTGCGCGCGGCCGAC
>JAYRPK010000060.1:0-3614 GCA_041911195.1 Novosphingobium sp.
GCAGCGCCCGTCGTTGCCGAAGCGCCAGCCGTGGAACGGGCAGACGAATTGGCGGGCATTGCCGCGGCCTTCGGCGAGCAGGGTGCCGCGGTGCGGGCAGACATTGTGGAAGGCGCGGATCGCGCCGTCGCTGCCGCGCACCACCACGATCGAATCGTCGATGATGTCATAGACGACATAGTCGCCCGGCTGCTTCAGCTCGTCCTCGCGCGCGGCGATCTGCCAGACCCTCGGCCAGAGGTGTTCCTTTTCCAGCTCGTGAAAGGCGCGATCGAGATAGTCCCCCTTGGGCACCCAGTCGTCACGCACTTCATCCGGGGAATAGCCCGCCATCCTTGCCTCCGCTTGCTCACCGCGACCTGTTGCGATCGTCACTTCGTTCAGATTGCCACCGCAATTGCGGAAAGACCAGTTCGCTTTCGGGAGTCTGATCGGACATTCAAGCCTCCAGCTCAACGTCCCAGTAAAGCCAGTCGCGCCAGGTCTCGTGCAGGTAGTGCGGCGGGAATGCCTTGCCGCGTTCCTGCAACTGCCAGCTGGTCGGCCGGATCGGCTTGATCAGCAGCGGCATGTGCGCTTGCGCGGGCGTGCGGCCGCCTTTCTTCATGTTGCAGGGCGCACAGGCCGTGGCGACATTTTCCCAGCTGGTCTTGCCGCCTAGCCTGCGCGGTACCACGTGATCGAAGGTCAGGTGGTGCGGACTGCCGCAATACTGGCAGGCAAAACGATCGCGCAGGAACAGGTTGAACCGGGTGAAGGCGGGAAATTCGCTGGGTCTTACGTATTGCCTCAGCGCGATCACAGAAGGGATTGGCATCGACCAGCTTGGCGAATGGACTTCGCGCCCATAGCTTTCGACAATGTCCACCCTCTCGAGGAACACCGCCTTGATCGCCGTCTGCCAGGGCCACAGGCTGAGCGGGTAATAGGACAGTGGCGTATAGTCGGCATTGAGCACGAGCGCGGGGCAATCGGACAGGTTGCGGGCGGGATCGCCGTCTGCGCTGCGGAACCGGGCCGCGCGCTCGATCAGCTCCGACTTGAGCATGGCCTTTCATCGCAGGCCGTGGTTACAGTTCCATGGCGGCTCATGCACTGCATCCTGCACGGGGATTGGTGAGCGTCAAGAGTTGCCTTGGGCTGCAATCCACAACACAAATCCTTGCGTGACTCGCACCCGCTTCGCTCCCAGCCCCAATGGGCCCCTGCATCTGGGCCATGCCTTCGCGGCGATTGTCGCGCACGATCTGGCGCGGGCGAGGGAAGGGGAGTTCCTCCTGCGCATCGAGGATATCGACGGCGAGCGCAGCCGGGAAGAATTCGTCGAGGAATTCCAGGCCGATCTCGAGTGGCTCGGGTTGCAGTGGGATGGCGAACCGGTGTTCCAATCCTCGCGCATCGCCAGCTATGCGCAGGCCGCCGAACGGCTGATGGACATGGAGCTGCTCTATCCCTGCACTTGCAGTCGCAGCGAAATTGCCCTTGCGGCGCAGGACATGGGCCCCGATGGCCCAATCTATCCGGGCACCTGCCGGGGCAAGACCGCACCGCCGGGCGCAGATGTCGCCTGGCGGCTGGATGTCGCCAGGGCCAGCCAGATGGCCGGACCGCTGGCCTGGGTGGACGAGCTTGCCGGCCTGCAACGCGCCTGGCCTGAAACGTTCGGCGATGTCGTGCTACTGCGCAAGGAAGCGCCGGCCAGTTATCATCTTGCCGCGACGCTCGACGATGCGGCGGATGGCGTGAACCTAGTGACGCGCGGGCGCGACCTGTTCGCCGCGACCCACATCCACCGCCTGCTCCAGTCGCTGCTCGATCTGCCGGTGCCGATCTGGCACCACCATGACTTGCTGGTCGAGGCGGATGCCCAAGGACATTGGCGCAAGCTGGCCAAGCGGCGCGGTTCGCCATCCTTGGGCGATTTGCGCCGCGCCGGCGAGGATGGCATGGCGCTGGCCGATGCGCTGCGCGCCCATCGCTTCCCGGCTGGTATTTCGCTGGGTGAAGGCGTAATGGAGTCGCCATGATCTACCTGCTTATCCCGGTGCTGCTGATCCTCATGGCCATGGTGGTCATCAGCCTGTTTCGTGGCCTCAACGCCTTCCGCAAGAGCCTGGACGAGGACAAGGACCGTGCCGTGGGCAGCGGACCCAGCGAAATGCAGCTTGTGCAGAACAAGATGATGTGGGCCCGCATCAAGTATCAGTTCGCGGCGATCGCCGTGGTCGTGGTGCTGGCGATGGTCGCGGGCGGCTCCAAGGGCTGATCGCACTCCTTGGTCAAACTCAACAAGATCTACACCCGCACCGGCGACGACGGGACCACCGGCCTTGTCGATGGGTCGCGGCGGCAGAAACACGCGCCGCGCATGGAAGCGATCGGCGCTGTGGACGAAGCGAACAGCGCGATCGGGCTGGCTGCCGTTGCGCTTTCAGGCGGGCCGCATGCCGCCGCGCTCTCGCGCATCCAGAACGACCTGTTCGATCTGGGCGCCGATCTTGCGACGCCGGGGCACGATTTTGCCCCTTCGGACATGGTGCTGCGGATCGTGCCGGCGCAGGTCGCATGGCTGGAGACGGCGATCGATACGCTCAACGAGGCGCTTGCGCCGCTGACCAGCTTCATCCTGCCGGGAGGCAGCGAATCGGCGGCACGGTTGCACGTGGCAAGGGCCTCGGTGCGGCGGGCTGAACGCGCGATTGCCGCTTTTGCCATGAGCGAGCCTTCGAATCCCGCGGTGCTCGCCTATATCAACCGGCTGTCAGACTACCTGTTCGTGCTCGCCCGCGCGGTGAATGCGGCGGGCGAGGGCGATGTACTTTGGGTTCCGGGGGCGAACCGCGGCTAGTCGGATTGGTCTGCGCCAGCTTGGTCGAGCTGTCCGGCAAGATCCTTCAGTGCCTTTTCGGTGGCCGCCTGATCGGCCTTGTCCTCTTGCGTCTCCTGCTGCGATGGCACCGAGCAATAGGCGGTGAGCAAGACGCATGCGGCCCACCACAGCGCTTTCCAACGGCTGGCGAAGACAGAACCGAGGCCCGGACCGAACATGGCCCGAGTCTAGCCCAACAGGCTTAACGATCCGTGCGCTCAGCCGCTTTCGGCCTCGCGCTTCAATTCATAGAGCAGGTCGAGCGCGGCGCGCGGGCTCAGCGCATCGATATCGAGCCCTTCCAGCTTCTCGCGCAGGCGATCGACCTTTTCCTCGGCGGCGTCGAGCGCGGCGGCGAACAGGGGAAGGTCGCCGAGGCCCGCAGCAAGCCCGCCGGTCTCCGCGCGGCCCTTTTCCAGCCGGTCGAGCACTTGCTTGGCGCGCGCCAGCACTTGCGGCGAAACGCCCGCCAGGCGTGCGACGGCAAGGCCATAAGAGCGGTCCGCCGGCCCATCGGCCACTTCGTGGAGCAGCACCAGGTCGCCCTTCCATTCGCGCGCACGGACGTGGTGAAGAGAAAGCGCCTCGCATGTGTCGGCGAGGCGGGCCAGTTCGTGATAGTGCGTGGCGAACAGGCAGCGGCAGCGATTGGCGGAATGCACCGCTTCTGCCACGGCCCAGGCCAGCGCCAGCCCGTCATAGGTGGACGTGCCGCGCCCGACTTCATCCAGCACGACAAAGCTGC
>JAYRPK010000061.1:0-3239 GCA_041911195.1 Novosphingobium sp.
CCCAAGTACATCGAAGTGGCCCGGCCCGCCTCGGCCAATGTCAACATCGCCCAGCACAAGGTGATGGTGGCGACGCGCGCCAAGCGCGAGGCGCTGCGCGAATTGCTGCGCACCGACGACGTTTCCACCGCAATGATCTTCTGCAACCGCAAGACCACGGTGCGCGAACTGGCCAAGAGCCTGAAGAGCCACCGCTTTGCCGCGGGCGAGATTCACGGCGACATGGACCAGCCGGCGCGGCTTGCCGAACTGCAGCGGTTCAAGGACGGCCACATCAACATCCTCGTCTGCAGCGATGTCGCCGCGCGCGGACTCGACATCAAGGGCGTCAGCCACGTGTTCAACTTCGACACGCCCTGGCACCCGGACGACTACGTCCACCGCATCGGCCGCACCGGCCGTGCCGGAGCGACTGGCCGCGCCTTCACTTTCGTCGCGCCCGAAGACGCCGAGGCGATCGACAATGTCGAGAAGCTTACCGGCATGAAGATCCCGGTCTACCAGCTGGCCGGGGCGGAAGCCCAATCCGACAGGCAAGCAAGGCCGGAGCGCGAAGAGCGGCCGGAACGCGAAGCCAGGCGGGAGCGCAAGGCCGAGCCCAGGGCGGAACGCCGCGCCGAGCCGAAAGCCGAGCGGAAGCGCGAAGCGGCACCAAGGCCGGAACCGCGCGCAGCCCAGCCGAAGCGTGAAGAGCGTGGCAGGAGCAAGGCACCCCGCGACGAGCAGCCGGACGAGGGCTGGAACGGGCCGGTGCCGAGCTTCCTCGACTTTTCGGCGGGCTAGCCTACCCCGCCGTCACCCCCGCATCGATCTGGATGCACGAGCCATGGTATCCACGCGCCGCATCGGTGGCGAGGAAGGCGACGCATTCCGCCACGTCCTCGATCTCGCAAAGCTCCGGCCGGGCCGAGCCGATCCGCGAAATCAGCGACATGTCTAGATGCATGATCTTGGCCATGCCGGCGGTCAGCCCGGTCATCATCCCGCCCGGCGCCACCGCATTGACCCGGATCGGCTGGTGCTGGAATTCCATGGCCAGCGCCTTGGTCATGTTGGTCAGCCCGGCCTTGGTGGCGCAATAGGCGGCGAAATAGGCCTGGCCCTGGAAAGTGGCACAGGAGGTGACGTTGACGATCGCCCCCTTGGCCTCGATCAGGTGCGGGATCGCCGCGCGGGCGAGGACGAAAGGCGCGGTGAGGTTCACTGCAAGCGTCAGGTCCCAGTCCTCGTCGGAATATTCGACGGTCTCGCCCACCAGCATGACCCCGGCGACATTGCACAGGGCATCGAGCCGGCCGAATTCCGCCAGAGTACGCTCCACCGCCAGCTTGCAGTTGGCCCGCTCGGCAAGGCTCAGCGGCAGCACCAGCGCCTTGCGCCCCAGCGCCCGGATCTTCGCGGCGGTTTCCTCCAGCCCGGCCTCGGCAATATCGAGCACCGCGACATCGGCGCCGACTTCGGCGAGGCGCACGGCCGTGGCCTGGCCAAGGCCTGCCGCCGCGCCCGTCACCAGCGCCACTCTGCCGTGCATGTCGGATGGGGCCATCATTGCATCGTCTCCATGAATTGCCTGCGTCTCACGCGCTGAAATTCCGCCGCAAGTCAAGCATGCGTGCTAGGATTGCCCGATGATCGACCGCTCCGCGCTTCGCCAGGCCTATCGCATGGACGAGGAACCGTGCATCGCCGCGCGGCTGGGCGAGGCTGCCCCGGCGAGCGCGGTCCATGCCCAGGCGCAGGCAATCGCCGCCAGGCTGATCGAGGGCGCAAGATCGCACCGCCCGCGCGGCCTCGATGCCTTCCTGCAGACCTACGGGCTGGGGACCGGCGAAGGCATCGCCCTGATGTGCCTGGCCGAGGCGCTGCTGCGCGTGCCCGATGCGGCCACCGCCGATGCGCTGATCGAAGACAAGCTCGGCCCGATCGACTGGGGCGAGCATCTGGGCGAAAGCGGCTCGACTTTCGTCAATGCGGCGACCTTCTCGCTGATGCTGACCGGCTCCGTGCTCGACCGGCGCGAGGCGCGCGGGCTGGGCGGAGTGCTGCGCCGGACCTTTGCCCGTCTCGGCGAACCGGTGATCCGGCAGGCGGTGATGCAGGCCATGCGCATCCTGGGCGGGCAGTTCGTCTTCGGCCGGACCATCGAGGAAGCGCTGGAGCGCGCCGCGCCCGAACGCGCCGAGGGCCTGTCGCACAGCTTCGACATGCTGGGCGAAGCGGCGATGACTTTCGCGGATGCCGAACGATACCGGGCAAGCTATGCGGGTGCGCTGGCGAGGATCGCGGACGAGGCAGACAAGGGCCTGGCGCAATCGCCCGGAATCTCTGTGAAGCTTTCGGCGCTCTATCCCCGTTACGACTTCCTGCATGCCGATGCCGCCAAGGCGGCGCTGGTGCCGATCCTGCGCGACCTGGCCTTGCAGGCGCGCGATGCCGGGGTGCATTTCACCATCGACGCCGAGGAGGCCGAACGGCTCGAACTGTCGATGGACGTGATCGAGGCGCTGGTCGCGGACGACGCGCTGTTCGCCAGCGGATGGCAGGGTTTCGGACTGGCCTTGCAGGCCTACCAGAAGCGCGCCGTGCCGCTGTGCGACTGGGTCGTCGCGTTGGCCCGCAAGCATGGGCGCCGGCTGATGGTTCGCCTCGTCAAGGGCGCCTATTGGGACAGCGAGATCAAGGCCAGCCAGGTTGGCGGGCACAGCGACTATCCGGTGTTCACCCGCAAGCTGGCGACCGACATTTCCTACCTCGCCTGCGCCGCCCGGCTGCTCGCCGCGCCCGATGCCATCCACCCCGCCTTCGCCACCCACAACGCCTATACCATCGGCACAGTTCTAGCGCTGGCCGGAGATGCGCAATTCGAGTTCCAGCGGCTCCACGGCATGGGCCACGATGTCTATGGGGCGCTGGCGCGGTTCGAAGCGGAAGCGGGTGGCAGGCGCACCCCGGTGCGCAAGTATGCCCCGGTCGGCGGGCACAAGGAACTGCTGGCCTACCTGGTGCGGCGGCTGCTGGAAAACGGGGCCAACAGCTCCTTCGTCAACCGGTTGGCGGATGCCGGCGTGCCGGTCGCAGCGCTGACCGGCGATCCGGTGGCGGAGCTTGCCGGGCTCCAGCCCCGGCGCAATCCGGCGATCCCGCTGCCGCGCGACCTGTTCCCCGGCCGCCTCAATAGCGCCGGGGTGGACCTTGCCGATCCGCAGGTGCGCGCGCCGCTGCTGGCGAGGCTCGACGCG
>JAYRPK010000062.1:0-7785 GCA_041911195.1 Novosphingobium sp.
ACCTTGTGCCCGGCGAACTCCAGCAGGGAGGCCAGCGCATCGCCCACTACTGCGCCACGGCAGTGGCCCATGTGCATCGGACCGGTGGGATTGGCCGAGACGTATTCGACGTTGACCGTAGTGCCGCCGCCGACGCTGGAGCGGCCATAATCCGCACCTAGCGAAGCCAAGGCGGCCAGCTCGCCCAGCCAGACCTGCTTGGCCAGACGCAGGTTGATGAAGCCCGGGCCGGCCACTTCCGTCGCCTCGACCTCGGGCAGCTTCGCCAGCTCGGCCGTGATCGCCTCAGCCAACTGGCGCGGGTTCATGCCGGCGGGCTTGGCCAGCACCATGGCCGCATTGGTGGCAAGGTCGCCATGCGAGGCATCGCGCGGCGGCTCCACCGCAATGGCGCTGCGGTTGAGGCCGGCCGGGAGAGTCCCGGCCTTTTCAAGCGCATCGAGCGCGGTGTTCAGGTGGCCAGCGAACTGGGCGTATAGAGTGTCGGTCTGCGCCATGGCCGCGCGGTTAGCCGTTTTGCGCCAGTATTGAAACCCGGTGCTGCAGGAAGCTCAAACACCACCCTCGACCGCTTCCTTGCCCAGCGGGATGGTATTCGCCCCCGTCGCCTTCTGGAACACGATCACCACCGAACACCCATCCGGCCCGACGACGATCGGCCCATAGCCCGTCCCCGCGTTGGCGAAGCGCACGTCGCCCGGGCCGAACCAGGTCTTGCCGACGGTCTGCCCGCCCTCGACGATATATTCGAAGTAATTGGTGCCGTGGGTATGCGGCGGCACCCGGCTGCCGGGCTCGAACTTCGAGAGGATCACCAGCGGCCCTTCCGGATTGCCCTCCTCGAACAAAAAGCGCGCATAGCTGACGCCCGGATCCTGGCCTGGGTTCCACTCGATGTCATGCGCGAAAATATCCCGATGTCCTCTGCCCGCCATTGCTTGTCTCCTTGCGGTTATCGGTGCAGCATAGGCCGCCAAGGGGAGAGAACAATGCCCAAACTGCGCTACCTTGCTTTGCCGATCCTGCTTGCCACATCGACTGCTGCCTGGGCGGCGGAGCCGGCGGTGCGGCTCGAGGTGACCTCGCGCGCCGATGCCTACAAAGGGCAGACCTTCGGCACAGTGGGCGCCTATGAGCGGATCGACGCGGTGGCGCACCTGCGGATCGATCCGCAGGACCCGGCCAACCGCGGCATAGTCGATCTCGACCTCGCTCCGCGCGCGGCGGACGGCAAGGTGGAATACGATGTCGATGTCGTCATCCTGCGCCCCAAGGACCCGGCGAAGTCGCGCGGCGTGATGGTCTATGACGTGGTCAACCGCGGCATGCGGCTGCTCGCCATGTTCTCGGGCGGCGAACCGGGCGACGGCCTGCTTTTCCGCCAAGGCTATACCGTGGTGTGGAGCGGCTGGCAGGGCGATCTTGCCGCCGGCGAGGCGGCGATGCGGGCCATGCTGCCGGCCGGCATGACCCTGCCCAAGCTGGTCGCAGCGCGCTTCCCGGTGGCCCGGGACGGGGACCAGCCGGTGACCGGCAGGGTCTCTGCCGAAACGATCTTCGACAAGCCCGCCGGCAATACCATGCTGCTCTCCTATGCGGCCGCATCGTTGGACCAGCCGGGGGCGAAGCTCACCGTCCGCGCCGTGACCGATGCCCCGGCACGCGAGTTGCCCGCCACCGACTGGAAGTTCATCGATGCCACCCATATCGAGATCAAGCGCCCGGCGGACATGGACGCCGGCGCGATCTACCGCTTCGAATACACCGCCAAGGACCCCTTCGTGATGGGCCTCGGTTTCTCCGCGACGCGCGATCTTGTTTCCTGGCTGCGCCATGCCCCGGCCGCCCAGGGCAACCCCCTCGCCGACCTGCGCTATCGCTCCGCCATCGGCTTCGGCGGCTCGCAATCGGGCCGCTACCTGCGCGATTTCCTGTGGCAGGGGTTCAACCGCGATCTGGCCGGGCGCAAGGTGTTCGACGGGGTGATACCCTTCATCCCCGGCGCGCGGCGCACCTTCACCAATTTCCGCTTCGCCGAGCCCGGCCGCTTCTCGCGCCAGCACGAGGACCATGGCGTGCCCGGGTTCGACTTCCCCTTCACCTATGCGACGGTTCGCGATCCGGTCACCGGCAAGGTGGATGGGATCCTGGCGAAATGCACCATGACCGGGACCTGCCCCAGGATCGTGCACATCGATACCAGCGCCGAGTTCTGGCAGGCAGGATCGTCGCTGGTCAGCACCGGCGGGACCAACCGCGACGTACCTCTGCCGGCCAATGTCCGGGCCTACATGATCGCCGGCGGGGCGCATGCCCCGGGCATGACGCTGCCGGCCTGCCGCTATCCGGCCAACAGCCTCAACTACACCTATGTGGTGCGCAACCTGCTGGTGCGAATGGCCGACTGGACCACCAGGGGAACCACGCCCCCGCCCAGCCGCTGGCCAAGTGTGGCCAAGGGCGAACTGGTGCCGCTCGAGAGCCTCAAGGGCCCCACTGTTCCCTCAACCGGGCTGACCTGGGCCAAGGTGCTCAACCAGCCGCTCGACGCCAGCGGCAAGCCAGGCTGGCGGACCTACGTCCCCCGCATCGATGCCGACGGCAACGATGCGTCCGGCATCCGCCTGCCCGAAGTCGCCGTGCCCAGCGGCACCTGGCTCGGCTGGAACCTGCGCAAGGCCGGCTATGGCGAGGGCGACCTGTGCCTGCTGGCCGGCAGCTACATTCCCTTCGCCCGCGATACCGAAAGCCGCGCCGGCGACAGCCGCGCATCGATGGCCGAACGCTATCGCATTGCCGGCGAGCAGAAAAGGCGGCAGGCGCAGGTCGCCGCCCAACTGCGCGCGGCGCGCCTCTTGCTGGATGAGGATGCGGCGAAGCTTTCCGGCGAAGCCGGGCCCGGCCAATGAGCCCGCTCAACCAGATCGGCGCCTATGCGACGATCCTGACCACCACCCTGCCGCTGCTTATGATCGCCGGCTTCTTCATCGTGCTCGCCCGCAATATCCTCTCCAAGCAGAAGGCGGCGCGCGGCTGGCCGGTGGCGCAAGGCCGGGTGCTGGTCAGCGATATCCAGGCCCGCACCCACACCGTGGGCAACACCGGCGGCCGCGCCACCAGCTATTACGCCCATGTCGTCTATGAATACCGGGTCGGCGGCGCGGACTATCGCAGCAGCCGCATCTCGCCCGGCGATGAAATCGGCTACGGCAATTCCCGGCGCGCTACGGCCCGCGCCGGACGCTATCCGCCC
Organism: Novosphingobium sp.; assembly: GCA_041911195.1. Taxonomy (GTDB): domain Bacteria; phylum Pseudomonadota; class Alphaproteobacteria; order Sphingomonadales; family Sphingomonadaceae; genus Novosphingobium. The sequence continues at coordinate 3,254 of JAYRPK010000062.1, forward strand.
GGCGCACAGGTGAGCGTGATCTACAACCCCGAAGACCCGAACGAGGCCATGCTCGAACTGGGCTCGCCCCGGATGAAGATCCTGTTCTGGATCGGTGGCGTAATGGTGCTGTTCCTGCTGCTGTCCTCGGGCCTTTCCTGGGGCGTGGTGAGGTTCACGCAGTGGGTGATCGGCACCGTGCCGCATTGATCGCTAGGCATAGAGCGACATCCGGAATATCTGAATCACCCAATCCTCCCCCAACGAGGGAGGTGCCCCCCGCAGGGGGCGGAGGGGGGCGCACAGGGAAAGCCGCGTCAGCGGCTGCGCGCTGCCGCGCGCATTTCTTGTTAGCCCCCTTCCACCGCTTCGCGGTCCCCCTCCCCCGTGGGGGGAGGATTTGGTGAACCCGATTTTCGGTAAGTTGCCCTAACTTACCACCACCCGCACCCGCGCCAGGTTCTGCACCCGGGCATAGGGCGTCGCCGCATTGCCCTCGCGCTGGCCGGAGACCCGCAGCACGGCGAACCGGGTTCCGGGTGTCGCGTAAGCATGTTCGGCCGAAAGCTCGATCCGCTCGCCCGGCGCGGCAACCTCCGCCTTGTCGGCAAAGTCGCCGGCGCCCTCGAAATCCCATTCCGCCGAAACCACCTTGCCAGCACCCGGCGGCATTTCGATCATGGCCGCCAGCCGCACCATGTCGCCAGCCTTCACCTCCGCCCGCGCGGCGCCATTGGCGGTGAGCTGGATCACCGGCTGGATGCCCTTGCGCTCGGCGGCGCTGGCCGGCAGCACCAATTGGGTATCGGCGATGCTGTAAGACGGCTCGAGCGGCCGCCTGCCCTCTTCCACCCATGCCGCAACATCGCGCAGCGCCTGTTGCAGGGCGCCGCCATAGCTGACCACATGGCTGCGCTGCAGCGGCGTCATCGGGTTCTCGTGGTGCGAATTCTCGGTGAAATAGAGCGCGAAGTTCCCGGCAAAGCCCTCTCCGTTCGCCGTCCGCACCAGTGACTTGTACCAGTCCGCCTGCCAGCAATAGGCGTCCACATCGAGCCCCACCGCCAGCATCAGCATCTTGCCGTCATGCTTGCCGCTGGCCATCGCCCCGGAGGCATTGACCGCGCCGAACGGGCCGATCAGCACGTCTCGCTGCGGATAGAGCGGCTTGCCATCGGCATCGCGGAACTGGTTCCAGGCGTAATAACTGGTCGAAGGCGGCAGCTGGTGGCGGTGGTAAGTCTCCAGCGCCAGCGCCCAGCTATTGTCGATCCGCACATCATCGCCCGGTGCGATCTTGCCCAGCACCTCGGGATCGAGGTGCGAGACCAGCTCGACATGGCCCGCCCGCACATGCGCGATCGGCAGGCTCGCCCCCATGGCCGCGCCGCCGGTGACCACCAGGTGCGAATTGTTGGCGTCGAATTCCGGCAGGGCGGCAAGATCGATCCGCACTGGGCTGCCGAGATCCACCGCTGTAACCCTGGTGTCGAACCGGACCCGCGCGGCATGGATCGAGCTTGAGGGATCGCCGCCGAGATAGCCCGGCTTGCTCCAGAAATCCTCGGCATAGGTCGGGTCCAGCGCGGGAATCATGGCGGCAATGTTGGAGAAATAGCCGCTGTCCATGGTCGCGTGGCCATACCAGCCCTTGAGCGGATGGCCGAGCAGGCTGATCTCGCGAAAGGCCGCCGCTTCGGCCTCGTTGAGTTCAGGATAGGGATCGCCGCTGCCGCCGGCATCGTAGGCGTCGTCGATGATGGGAAACCGGTCGCGCCGCCGCAATTCGCGCAGCGCATGCATCCGCGCCGACATCATCGAGGGAATGGCATGGTCGCAGCCGGGCACGAAGGGCACAAAGCCGTCCCAGATGCCTTGGCTGTTCTCCGCCGCGCCCACCGTCTGATAGGCCCCGCCGCTACCGCCGAACAGGTAGCCGTATGGACGATGCTCCCGCCCATAGACCTGTTGCGCGATCACTCGCGAATACTTCGCCGCCGCCGCATTGGTGCGATAGGCCGGGATGGCCGGATCGACCGCCGGATTGCGAAACTCGCCGCCATTGTTGGTCTGGACGTAATAGGCGCCGCTATCGAGGGTGAAGCCCAGGTCGCCCATGGCCACTTCGAACTCGATCGGGAATGGCCCGATGTCGGAAGACAGCGCCATCGGATAAGTGTTGTGGAAGAACCGGCCCTGGTACTGCCCCTCCGGCGGAAAATAGAACGAGAACCGCGCCTTGCTCCCCTTGAACCCGCCGCTGACATAGCGGTGCGGGACGGGATCGCTGCGCTCCTCGTCAACATCGACGAAAGGCTCGGCGAAGAAGGGATCGACTTCGGTTTCGGTTACAAACAAGGGCTTGGGGAATTGCATGCCGATCCTCTCCGCTTGTCATGCGATTGTCTTGACCGGGCCAGCTTGCGCGGTGCCGCGGGGAAAATCAATTTTGCATTGCAACCCCACCCCTTGCCCCGCCGCGATGAATCGCTAGAGGGGATCGGGATTCAGGGCCGCCGCGCGCGGCGACAGGGACTTCGAACATGGCCACCTTAACTCTCCCCGCCAACAGCAAGATCAGCAAGAAGGGCAATGTCCACAAGGCTGAGGGCGCGACGAAGGTGAAGAAGTTCACGGTCTATCGCTACGATCCCGACAGCGGCGACAACCCGCGCTACGACACGTTCGAGATCGATCTCGACAACTGCGGGCCGATGGTGCTCGACGCCCTCATCAAGATGAAGAGCGAGCAGGACCCGACGCTTACTTTCCGCCGCTCCTGCCGCGAGGGCATCTGCGGAAGTTGCGCGATGAACATGAACGGGCGCAACGGCCTTGCCTGCACCACCGCGATCGAGGACCTTTCGGGCGACATCCGCATCACCCCGCTGCCGCACATGGAAGTGATCAAGGACCTCGTCCCCGATTTCACCCATTTCTACGCGCAATATGCCAGCATCCGCCCCTGGCTGCAGACCGTCAGCACCACGCCCTCGGGCAAGGAGCGGCTGCAGAGCCCCGAACAGCGCGAGAAGCTCGACGGCCTCTACGAATGCATCCTGTGTGCCTGCTGCTCGACCTCGTGCCCGAGCTACTGGTGGAATTCGGACAAGTTCCTCGGCCCCGCGATCCTTCTGCAGGCCTACCGCTGGCTGGCCGACAGCCGCGACGAGATGACCGGCGAACGGCTCGACGAGCTGGAAGACCCCTTCCGCCTCTATCGCTGCCACACCATCATGAACTGCGCCAACGTCTGCCCCAAGGGCCTCTCGCCGGCGCGCGCCATCGCCGAGATCAAGAAGATGCAGGCGGAACGCGCGATCTGAGTCGCCACGGCATCGGGCGCGAGCCATGAGCCACCAGTTCCCCCTGTCCAACTTCGCCTGCGAGCCCGATCCGGAAAATCCCGGCTGGCTGCGCTGGCGCATCATCGATGCGACGCGGTTCAACGAAGCCGTGCTGGGCAAGCAACTGGTCCGCAAGGAGAGCGAGACCACGGCCCGCCTGCGCATCCAGCCACAGTTTCCGCTGCACACCAATTCCGCCAATAACGTCCACGGCGCGATCACCCTTGCACTGATCGACGTCTCGCTATTCGCCGCCACCTATGTGCTGGGCGGGCTCGATGCCGGCAAGTCGGTTACGCTCGACCTGCAGACCCAGTTCATCGGCGCTGGCGATCCCTCGCGGCCACTGGACAGCGTGGTGGAACTGCTGCGCGAAACTCGCCGGCTGGCCTTCCTGCGCGGACTTGTCGTGCAGGACGACGACCTGGTCGCCTCCTTCACCGCGACCATTCGCAAGCCGTCGAAACCGACGTCCGGGCGATGATCAACCGCTACGAAATGCTGATCGCCACCGGCGAATTGCGCCCCGATCCGGAGCAGGCCGCGGCGGTCGAGTGGCTCGATGCCCTGCAAACCGCGCTGGAGGCAACCTCGGCGCAGCGCAGCCTGCTGACCAGGCTGTTCAACCGCAAGGAACCGGGCCCGCGCGGGGTTTACCTGTGGGGCGGCGTCGGGCGCGGCAAGTCGATGCTGATGGACCTGTTCCACGAAACCCTGAACATCCGCCGCAAGCGCCGCGTCCACTTCCACGAATTCATGCTAGAGGTTCACGCCCGCCTGCGCGAGGAGCGCAAGAAGGAAGCGGGCGACCCCATCGCCCCGGTGGCGGCCTACTTCGGCGAACAGCTGCGCTGCCTCGCCTTCGACGAGATGGTGGTGAACAACAGCGCCGATGCCATGATCATGAGCCGGCTGTTCACTGCGCTGATCGTCGATCACGGCGTGACCATCGTGACGACCTCCAACCGGGCGCCGGGCCAGCTCTACAAGGACGGGCTCAACCGCGAGCATTTCCTGCCCTTCATCCAGCTGATCGAGCGCGAGCTCGACGTGCTGCCGTTGAACGGCCCGGTGGACTACCGGCTGCAGCGCCTTGCCGGCATCGGCACTTGGCACACGCCGCTGGGCGACGCGGCCACTGCCCAGGTGCGCGAGGCCTTTTTCCGCCTCACCGACTATTCGCCCGATGATCAGGACCATGTGCCA
>JAYRPK010000063.1:0-25216 GCA_041911195.1 Novosphingobium sp.
ACATAGCCTTCCTGGCGCAACTGCTCGACGTGGTCGGGGAACATCAGCGCCATGAAATCGGTTTGCTGGCGAAGGCCGCGCAGGCGCTGCTCAAGGTCCTCGGGGCTCTGCCGGTAGCGCCGGACCGGCTGGTCCACCCGCTCGATCGACAGGGTCGATGCCTCTTCGCCGCCCCAGTCCGAACTCACCTGCCGGCACATCAGCATCGCCGCCGCCGGGTCGAGCTGCCACCAGTCGCCGTCATGACCGGCGGGCCGCTCGGCCGAGAGCAGGACATCGTAACGTCCGTCCTTGTCGGCCTTCAGGCTGGAGAGGTGCAGGTGCGAGCGCGACCCCGCATTCGCCGCGCCCTGCGGCACGACTTGGGCGATTACCGTATGGTTGAGCGTGCCGCGCCTGCCGCGCAGGCGATAGCTGCCGCCCGGTGTCAGCCTGGCGCTGCGGTAGATCGTATCCGCGTTGGGCTGGCCGACATTGAGGATCTGGCCGATCGAGGGCATGAATTGCGGGCTGTCACCATCGCCCGCCAGCGCGCTCAGCCCCGACCCGACCAGCGCCTCCAGCGCCAGCCGCGCCACTTCCTGCCGGATCTGCGGATCGGCGCGCATCTCGTCCGGCAGCTTGGCGAGCATGCGGTCGGGCAATGTCTGCAGGCTGTCGATCAGCTCTTGCCAGGCGGTTATCGAAGATCTCTCGGCCATGACTTCTCCCATTTTCCAGCCTGGCGCGACTCGCGGCGGCGAGTGCATGCGCGAGCGGGCTGCGCTGCGCTGAGTTGTCCAAGTCGGCGGTTGGCGCAAGATTTGATGGAATTGTGGCCGAAGTGACGCCGGAAAAATCGGCGCATGCAAATATGTCGCTTCTTGCCAATGTTCTGGATCAAACTAAATTACACTGCCTGTCCGGCGGCCAGCTTGTCGCCCAGGAGTTTTTTGGAATGGCAATCCTCGATTTCCTCAAGAAACAATTCGTCGATGTCATCGAATGGCTGGAAGAGCCCGGCCAGCTCGCCTGGCGCGTGCCGTTCCAGGACCAGGAAATCCAGAACGGCGCGCAGTTGACCGTGCGCGAGGGGCAGGTTTGCGCCTTTCTCAACGAAGGCAAGATGGCCGACGTGTTCGGGCCCGGCCTGCACACGCTCAACACCGCCAACCTGCCGCTGCTGACCAACCTTATGAACTGGGACAAGGCGTTCAAAAGTCCGTTCAAGTCGGACGTGGTGTTCTTCTCCTTGAAGGAGCAGGCGGGCCTCAAGTGGGGCACGCCGCAGCCCGTCACCATCCGCGACGCCGAATTCGGCGCCATCCGCATCCGCGCCTTCGGTTCCTATTCGGCCAAGCTTGACGATGTCGCCAGCTTCTCCTCGAAGCTGCTGGGCACCACCATGGGCCTCAGGATCGGCGATATCGAGCCGCAACTGCGCGGCGCGATCCAGACCTCGATCGCCACGGCCATCGGATCGAGCGGCATTCCCTTCCTGGATCTTGCCGGCAACCAGCAGAAGATGTCGGACCAGATCAAGGCCGAGGTCGAGCGCGCGTTCAAGGATTGGGGCCTCGCCTGCCCCACCTTCTTCGTCGAAAGCGTCTCGCTGCCCGAGGAAGTCCAGGCCTATCTCGACAAGGGCAGCTCGATGCGCATGCTGGGCAACCTCGACAACTACGCCAAGTTCCAGGCGGCCGAGGCGCTGAAGGTGGCGGCGGCCAACGAAGGCGGCGGCGGCATGGCCGGGCTGGGCGCCAGCATGGCGGCGGGCGCGGCCATGGGCAACATCATGCAGCAGAGCCTCAATCCCGCGGCGCAGCAGGCCCCTGCCCCGGCGGCTCCGGCAGCTCCCGCCGCGGCCGAGGAAGATCCCTTCGCCCTCCTCGAAAAGCTGCACAAGCTCGTCACCATCGGCGCGCTCAGCCAGGAGGAGTTCGACGCCAAGAAGGCGGAAATCCTGGCCCGCGTGAAGTAGCGGCGGGTCAGGGGGGAACCGGTGCCAGCCATCAACTGCCCTAGCTGCGGCGCGCCGATCGAGCTTCGCTCGGCGGCGATGCCCTATTCGGTCTGTCCCTATTGTCAGACGGTGGTGATGCACCAGGGCGACCAGGTGAGCGAAGTGGGCAAGGCGGCGACGCTGCCCTTCGACGTCTCGCCGATCCAGCTCGGCACCACCGGTACGGCCGATGGCGTGGGCTTCGAAGTCATCGGCCGGGTGCGCTGGGGCTGGAGCGACGGATCGTGGAACGAATGGCTGCTGCAGGGCACCGACGGCCAGCACCGCTGGCTGGGCGAGGCCATGGGCATGTTCCAGTACCTGGCTGAAAAGCCCGAAGCGATGCAGGACCCGCTGCTGCAAGAATTTGCCGCGGGCGGAATTCTCGACCCGGGCGAACAGGCCGTGGTCGGCGGCATCACCTTCTCGGTCAGCGACATCAAGCAGGCCACCTGCCTTGGCGGCGAAGGGGACCTGCCCTTCCCCACTCCGGCCGACTGGACCATGGTCAGTGTCGATTTCAAGGGCAAGACGGGCGAATCGCTCTCCGTCCAGCGCGATGCGCAAGGCACCAGCGCCTACGAAGGCCGCTATCTTGAGCTTGCCGCGCTCGCGCCGAGGAACCTGCGCCAGATCGAAGGCTGGACCGTGCCGGAGGCGCTGAGATGAGCGCCACCCGCACTGTCACCTGCCCCAGCTGCGGCGGCACGATCGAGCTGAAGGCGGCGGGCTATACCGTCAACGTCGGCTGCCAGTATTGCGGCTCGGTGCTCGATGTCGCCAATCCCGACGTCAAGCTGATCAGCGAATTCCAGATGGCGCAACGCCAGCTAGAACTGCCGCTGGGCAGCCGGGGCACGATCCAGGGCATCGAATGGGACGTGGTCGGTTATCTCGAGCGTTCGGACGACGAGAGCAACTGGCACGAATACCTGCTGTTCAACCCCTATGGCGGTTATCGCTGGATCATCCGTTCCGAAGGCAGCTGGAGCATGGGCACCATGCTGCCGGTGGAGCCGGCCAATGCCTTTGGCGGTGCGGTAAACTGGAACGGCCAGCGCTTTTCGCTGGACTACGAAGGCGTTTCCACCCGCACCGACTATGTGCTGGGCGAATTCTACTGGCGGATCAAGACCGGCGACACAGTCCAGGCGAGCTTCTACGAAGGCGGCAGCACCACCTCGCTGTCCTGCGAGAAAGGCCCGGACGAGACCAGCTGGACCTTTGTCGAGGAACTGGACGACGAGGTTATCGAGGCGGGATTCAGGACCCCCGAAGGCGGCGCACTGCCGCTCACTGGCGGCCCCAGCACGGTCTCGTCCGCAACCGCCGAATATGCCGCCGCTGCCTATCAGCAGCGCAGCACACCGAAAGACGCCGATCGGCCCAAGGGCGAATGGGGCCTGATCTGGAAAATGGCCTTCGGCACGATCGCCGCCTGCCTGGTGGTCATGCTGTTTTTCGGCATGGGCAAGACTCTGGTCACCAATCAGATCGAAGTGGAGCTCGACGCCCCGGCGCGCACCTACAACCTGGGCACGATCACCGTTGGCCGCTCCTACCAGCCGATTTCGGTCACCGCCAAGTCGGTCGAGCAGTTCGACAACAAGTGGATCGATCTCGACTACAGCCTGGTCAACAAGGCGACGCAGGAATCGATCGACGGGTACAGCGTGGTCGAGCGCTATTCGGGCACCGATTCCGACGGCGCCTGGAGCGAGGGCGGCTACTCTAAAACCGCAAAGTTCGCCGGCGTCCCGGCCGGAACCTACGATCTGCAGGTCGAAGCCTCGATGCACACCTGGTCGGGCAGCAGTTCCTCGATCCCTTCCAACCCGTGGTCGACGGGATCGGGCGAAAAGTACCATCTGAGCATCGAGGCCGGCAGCGGCGGGGTGTTCTGGGGCAATTTCGTGGTCGCGGTTCTGCTCTTGCTGGCCATGCCCATTTTCATGCTATTCCGCCGGTTTTCCAAATAGCCGGCGATGACACAGGATCGATTGGAACCATGATGACCGGAATCGCGCCATGAGCACCCGCCAGATCCTGTTCGCGGGCTGGTGCCTGCTGATTTTCGGGGGCAACACCATAGCGTCCTATTACGCCTGGTCGCCCTTCGCCGACGGCAAGCGGGGAAGCTCGTCCGGTCTCTACGGTCCACGACACAAGTAAACGTCATTACAGGAGGCACTCATGCAATCCATGCTCGCACTCACGACCTTCGCCGCGGTCATTCTCTATTCGCTGATCGGCATCATCGTCTTCGTCGTCAGCTTCGTTCTGGTCGACAAGCTGACCCCGGGCGATCTCTGGGCCGAGATCATCGAGCGGCAGAACGTCGCCGTCTCGGTCCTGGCCGGCGCGGTCGCCATCGGCATTTCCTCGATCATTGCCGCGGCGGTTCATGGCTGATTCCCCTGGCGAGGCCGGCAAGCAGCCTGCCTCGCTCGTCTTTGTCCTGCTGCTGTCGGTCCTGGTCGTCGCGACCTGCGGCCTGATCTATGAGTTGCTGGCCGGAACCATCGCCAGCTACCTCCTGGGAGACAGTGTCACCCAGTTCTCCACGGTCATCGGCACCTACCTGTTCGCCATGGGCATCGGCAGCTTCCTGTCGCGCTATGTCCGTGAAGACGAAATGGGCGTGTTCATCCGCATCGAAGTGCTGATTGCGATGATCGGCGGCTGGTCGGCGGCGGCGCTGTTCCTGCTGTTCCCTATCGTCGACGATTTCCGCTTCGTGCTCTACGCGCTGGTGGTGGTCATCGGCACGCTGGTGGGGATCGAGATCCCCCTGCTGATCCGCATCCTCAAGAGCCGCTTCGCCCTGCGTGAACTGGTCTCGAACGTGCTGACCTACGATTATGTCGGCGCGCTGATCGCCTCGCTGCTGTTCCCGCTGGTGCTGGTGCCCTGGCTGGGCATGATCCGAACCGGCATCGTCTTCGGCCTCGCCAATGTCGCAGTGGCGATCGCGCTGCTGGTGATCCTGCGCGGCCAGCGGCGGATCTGGACGGACATGGCCATGGCGATCGCCGTGACCGGCAGCCTGCTTGCCGGCCTTGCCGGGGCGGAGCGGATCCAGCGCTGGTCGGAAGTCGCCGCCTATGCGGAGCCGATCATCTACGCCAAGTCCACCCCCTACCAGCGCATCGTCCTCACCCGGCGCGGCGGCGACCTGAAGCTTTATCTCAACGGCAACCTGCAGTTCTCCACCCGCGACGAATACCGTTATCACGAGGCGCTGGTCTGGCCGGTGCTGGGCCGGGTGGCCAATCCCAGGCGAGTGCTGATCCTGGGCGGCGGCGACGGGCTTGCCGCGCGCGAAGTGCTACGCGACCCACGCGTTCAGCAAGTCACCCTGGTCGATCTCGATCCGGAAATGACTCACCTGTTCCGCGACACGCCGCAGCTCGCCCGGCTGAACGCAGGCTCGCTGTCTTCGCCCAAGCTGCGGGTCGAGAACGCCGATGCCTTTCGCTGGGTGCGCCAGGCGAGCGGGCCCTACGACGCGGTGATCGTCGATTTCCCCGATCCCACCGAATTCTCGCTCGGCAAGCTCTATACCGAGAACTTCTATCGCGAAGTCTCCCGCCTGCTGGCGCCCGACGGGGCGATGACAGTGCAGAGCACATCGCCGCTGATCGCGCCCAACAGCTATTGGACCGTGGCCCAGACGATGGAAGCCGCCGGGTTCCAGACGCGCGGCTATCACGCCTATGTGCCCAGCTTCGGCGAATGGGGCTTCACTCTCGCCGCGCACCGGCCGCTGGCCGAAGCGGCGCAATTGCCGCAGGGACTGAAGTTCCTCACCCCCCAGTCCGAACCGCAGATGTTCGATTTCGCTCCCGACATGGCCCGCCGCCCGGTGCCGGTGAACCGGCTCGACAACCAGGCACTGGTGCGCAGCTTCATCCAGGAATGGGGCAAGTATGACAGTTAGCACCTCGCGCCGGGGCGTGCTGGCGGGAGGGGCGGCGGCGGGCGCACTGGCCTTGGGCGGATGCGGCGAAAGTGCCATGCCGGGTACGCTGGGCGGAGCGGACTTTGCGCGCGGACATCGCCTTCGCAGCGGCGGGTTTCCCGCGCCCGATGGGCCGGAGCAGCAGGCCAAGGTCGTCATCGCCGGTGGCGGCATCGCCGGGCTTGCCGCGGGCTGGCGACTGGCCGAAGCCGGGTTCACCGATTTCGAACTGCTCGAACTGGAGGATGCGACCGGCGGCAATGCGCGCTCCGGCCGCAATTCCGTCTCGGCCTATCCGCTGGGCGCGCATTATCTCCCCACGCCCAACCGCGAGGCAACGGCGCTGCGCCACATGCTCAAGGGCTTCGGCATGGTGAGCGAAGGCGCGGACGGCGTGCCGGTCTACGATCCTTACCAGCTCTGCGCCGACCTGGAGGAACGCCTGTTCTGGCGCGGCCAGTGGCAGGAAGGGCTCTATCCGGCCACCGGCCTGTCGCCACAGGACACCGCGCACCGCGACGCCTTCTTCGCCGCCATGGAAGAGTTTTCCAGGGCCCTAGGTAGCGACGGCAAACCGGCCTTCGCCATCCCCATGGCCTATTCCAGCAGCGACCCCCAATTCACCGATCTCGACAAGATCGGCTTCACCCAATGGCTCGACCAACAAGGCTGGACCTCGCCAGTGCTGCGCGCGCACCTGCGCTATTGCTGCCGCGACGACTATGGCACCGAGCCCGAACAAGTCTCCGCCTGGGCGGGCATCCACTATTTCGCCGGCCGCCGCGGCTGGGCGGCCAATGGAGAGGGCGACCGCGAACTGACCTGGCCGGAGGGCAACGGCCGCCTCGCGACGCTGATGGCCGATGCCATCCGCCCGCACATCCGCAGCGCGAGAGCCGTGTTCCGGGTGTCCCGCGATGGGCCTGGCACCGTGATCGACAGCTTCGACGACAAGGCAAAGCGCTCGATCCGCACCCACGCGGGCGCGGCGATCCTGGCCATGCCGCATTTCATTGCCACCCGCGTCGCGCCGGGCCTGGGCGATGCCAAGGCCTTTTCCTATGCGCCCTGGGTGGTCGCAAATGTCACCGTCTCGCAGCGCCCTGGCGGCAAGGGCGCGCCGCTCGCCTGGGATAACGTTTCCACGGCGAGTGAATCGCTCGGCTATGTCGTCGCCACGCACCAGAGCCAGAGCGCCGGCAATGGCCCCACCGTGCTGACCTGGTACATGCCGCTCAGCCGGCAGGAACCGGCGGCGGCGCGCAAGGCCATGCTCACCCGCCCGCTCGCCGACTGGCAGCGCGAGGTGCGCGAGGACCTACTGGCCATGCACCCCGAACTCGATGGCGCGATCGAGCGGATCGACCTGTGGCGCTGGGGCCATGCCATGGTCCGCCCCACCACCGGCTTCCTGTTCGGCGAGGCGCGCGCGCGGGCGCTGGCGGTGGAGCCGCCACTGTTCCACGCTCATTCCGATCTCAGCGGGCTTTCGCTGTTCGAGGAAGCGCACTATCGCGGCGTGCTTGCCGCCGAGGCAGCCATGCGCCACCTTGGCCATGCCCATGAAAGCCTGTTGTGACCGAATTCGTCCACACTCCCGGCACCAGCCTGCACCTCATCGCCGACATCGAGCACGGCGAGCGGCTGGACGACCTCGCCTTCGTCGAGGCCACGCTGCGCGAGGCGGCGGAGGCGGCGCATTGCCAGGTGGTCGGCATCAACCTGCATCACTTCGGGCCGGGGCATGGGGTGACCGGCATCGTCGTCCTGGCGGAATCGCACATCTCGATCCACACTTGGCCGGAGACCGGGCTGGTGGCGGTCGACTTGTTCGTCTGCGGCAAGCATGCCGATGCCCATGCCGGGCTGAAAGTGATCGCCGAGCGGTTCGGCGGCAGGGTGGCCTTCATGCAGGCGATCCCACGGCTGGGGGCAAGGGTGGCGGGGGAGACGGCCTGAAGCCACTATTCCTCCCCTGCAAGGGGAGGTGGCAGCACGAAGTGCTGCCGGAGGGGTGACGCCCTATCGAGAGGGGGATACCCCTCCGTCACCACCGCTACGCGGCGGCGACACCTCCCCTTTCAGGGGAGGGTCGAATCAGGCCGCCTCCCGCTCCACCACCTGCCGCAACAGTCTGACATAAGTCCCCGGATCCTGCGCGCCGGGGATCAGGTATTTGCGCTCGACCAGCATGGCCGGCACTGCAGTGATGTTCATCGCGCGGGCCAGTTCCTCGGCCTGCCGCACATGTTCCTCCAGAGCCGGATCGTCCAGCGCCGCTTGCGCCCCGGCACGATCCAGCCCCGCTTGCGAAACGATGTCGAGCAGCACGCTCCGCTCACCGACATTGCGCCGCTGCTGGAAATGCGCGTCGAACAGCGCCAGCTTGAGCCGGGTCTGCGCCTCGGCCCCATGCGCCTCCAGCGCCCAGCGCAGCAGCTTGTGGGCAAGGAAAGTGTTCCACAGCCGTGCCTGCGGCCCTTCGCCCTCGCCCTGATAGCGCATGTCGTAGCCCGCCTGCGCGGCCATGGCTTCCATCCGGCTGCGCATTTCGGGATCGGGCGCGCGGCCGTATTTGCGGGCGATGTGCTCGGCCGAATCCTCGCCTTCGCCGGGCATGTCGGGGTTGAGCTCGAACGGCTGCCAGCGAATGTCCGCCTCGATCTCGCCCGCCAGCGTGCCCAGCGCCTGTTCGAGCTGCTTGTAGCCGATCACGCACCACGGACACATGACGTCGGAGAAGATCTCGACCGTCAGGCGCGCGGGCGCGTTCATCGCCTCGCGACCCACCAGTTGAGCAAGTGATGCGCCACGGCGGACAGCGGCGGCGCGCCGAAGGCCTGGCCCTTGCCGCCGGCCTTTGCCGCCACCATCGCTTCCTCCACTTCGGCGCGGGAGAACCAGCGCGCGTCTTCCAGTTCGGTCTCGTCCACCGTGACCGCCGGATCGTCGGCCCATGCGTGGCAGCCGATCATCAGCGATGAGGGAAATGGCCAGGGCTGGCTCATCACGTAGGATACGTCGCGCACCGCGACCCCCGCCTCTTCGAAAACTTCGCGCGCCACCGCTTCCTCGATGGTTTCGCCTGGCTCGACGAAGCCGGCGAGCGCCGAGTAATTGCCCGCCGGAAAGCGCGGCTGGCGGCCGAGGAGGATGTGGTCGTTGTGCTCGACCAGCATGATCGTCACCGGATCGACGCGGGGGAAGTGTTCCGCCCTGCAATCGGACGAAGTGCAATTGCGCTGCCAGCCGCCCTTGGCGAGGACGGTGCTGTTGCCGCAGCGGGCGCAGTGGCGGTGCCTTGCGTGCCAGTCGACCATGCTGCGCGCGCCGCCATAAGTGGCGAGATCTTCGCCCGAAAGCGTCGCCATGGCCTGCCACAGGCGCGGGTTGGGCGGTGTGACGCTGCCCGCCATGGGCACCGCAGCAAAGCAGCCATGGCCGCCATTGAGGCCAAGGAACACCAGCTCCGCCTGCGGATCGGCATCGGCCAGCGATCCCCAGCCCAGGCTGCAATCATCGCCGATCACCGGGTCTAGCCCTTCGAGCAGCAACAGCCGCGCGCGATGGTTCATCAGTTCGGCCAGCTTCTCGGGGCTCTGGCGGATATGGTCGGCGCGGTCGAGCCGCGATCCGGCGAAGGCGACAGTGGCGGCGCTCATGATTTGGTTCCGGTCAAGGCCATGACATCCTGGCGTAGGGCCGCCTGGTATTCGGGCAGCAGGTTGGAGGAATCGGGCGGCATGAACTGGACATAGATCGCGCTGCGCACGCCGCCGCGCATGTCGACCGTGCCGACCGTCCCAGCAGCGCCCGCCCAGCCGAATATGCCGGCTTCCGCCCCGGTGCCGACGCGGCCGCCCGCGCCGAAATCGCTTTTCGCCGAGAGCATGCCCGAACGCACGACATTGGCGGGCAGCAGGTTGCCGGTGCCCATGCGCACGGCCCGCTCGCTCATCACGCGTTCGCGGCCGGCCATGCCCAGGTTGGCCAGCATGGCGAGGAAACGGTCATAGTCGCGCGGACTGCTGACCAGGCCCGAACCGCCGAAGCAGCACGGCGGCTGTTCGAGATAGATCGAAGTCGGCCCGGGATCGATCGGAATGAGAACGCTGCCCATCGCCCCGAAATTGGTGGTGAGGCGCCCTGCCTCCTTCGCCGGAACCTGGAACCAGGTGCTGGTCATGCCCAGCGGTTCGAAGATCCGCTGACTGAGGAAGCGGTCGAATGGCATGCCCGAGACCACTTCGATCACCCGCCCCATCAGGTCGAGCCCCAGGCTGTAGCTCCACCGGGTGCCCGGCTCATAGACCAGCGGCAACTTGGCGAGCTTTTCTGCAAACTCCGCCAAGCTGGTGACCGATTTGCCCTCGCTGAGGCCGGGGATCGGGATGCGGCTGATCCGGCCGGCGCCCAGCCCCTGTTCGAGCATCGCCTTGCGCAGCGGCCCTTGCTGGATGATCGCATAGCCCAGCCCGGAACTGTGGGTGAGCAACTGGCGCATGGTGATCTGCGCCGTGGCCGGACGGACATCGCCCAATGGCCCGTCGGGCGTAACCTGCACGTTCATCCTGGCAAATTGCGGCAGCACATCGGCCAGCGGCTGGTCGAGACCGATCTTGCCTTCGTCCACCAGCATCATCGCCGCCATGCCGGTGATCGGCTTGGTCATCGAATAGATGCGGAACAGGCTGTCGGGCGTCAGCACGTCGAGATCGGTGAAGCTGTCAGTGCCGCGCACGGCGTACTGGGTATCGCGGCCGGGCGCGCCCAGGGCGGCGATCATGCCGGGAAACTTGCCAGGGCCCACCCAGCGCCCGATCAGTTCCTCCACCTTGGGCATCATGCCGGGCTGGCTTGCCGCCCAGGCGAGACGCGGCAGCAGCGCCGCCCCGAGCCCGGCCCCAAGGCCTGCCAGCGCGCCGAGGCGCAGCAGCTCCCTGCGGCGCAATGCGGAGTGCGACGGGAGGTCGCCTGTCATCGTTCCAAATCTCCCCTTTGCGCCATGGCGAGCCGCGCCGCCTTGGCGAAAAGCGTCGGCAGCCCGGCCCGTTCGATCTGCGCCGTGGGCCACCATTCACCGTCCTGTGACGCCAGCCTAGCCCAATTGCCGCCCGAATACAGCGCCAAGTGCAGTTCCAGCGCAAAATGGGTGAAGACATGCTGAACCACGCCGCCTGCCTGCCATTGTCCCTCAATGGGCGGCGGCAGCGATCCGTCGCCCCGCGCGCTCCAGCCATCGTCGGGCAAGGCGCGCATGCCGCCGAGCATGCCCTTGCCTGGCCGCCGCACCAGCCAGACCTCCCTGCCGCCCGGCCCGTCGCGCTCGATCCACCAGGCGCGGCCCTGCCTTTGCGGCCTGGCTTTCTTCGCCGGCTTGAGCGGATAGCGCTCTGGCTCGCCCTGCCGCCGAGCGGCGCATTGGCCTGAAAGCGGGCACAACAGGCAGCGCGGATTGCGGGGCGTGCAGATCGTCGCGCCAAGGTCCATCATGGCCTGGGCGAAATCGCCGGGGCGCGTGGCGGGCGTGATCGCATCGGCGGCCTCGCGGATCGCCTTGCGCGCGCCGGGCAGCGGCTCGGCGATGGCAAAGAGCCGCGCGACTACCCGCTCGACATTGGCGTCCACCACCACGGCGCGCTCGCCAAAGGCAATCGCTGCCACTGCCGCCGCGGTATAGGCGCCCAGCCCGGGCAATTCGCGAAGTTGTGCCTC
The DNA here is from genome assembly GCA_041911195.1 of Novosphingobium sp. Taxonomy (GTDB): domain Bacteria; phylum Pseudomonadota; class Alphaproteobacteria; order Sphingomonadales; family Sphingomonadaceae; genus Novosphingobium. The sequence continues at coordinate 11,658 of JAYRPK010000063.1, forward strand.
GGTCGCGGGGAACTGCCCGCCGCGCGCCGCCACCGCGCGGGCGCAGGCGAGCAGATTGCGGGCGCGGGCATAGTAGCCCAGCCCCGCCCAGGCGGCCATCACCTCGGCGTCCTGCGCCGCAGCCAAGGCCTCGACGCTCGGCCAACGATCTATGAAAGTCTTGAAATAGCCGGCCACCGCCGCCGCCGTGGTCTGCTGCAGCATCACTTCCGACAGCCAGACGCGATAGGGCTCCGGCGCGGGCGCGCCCGGCGGCGCGCGCCAGGGCAGCACCCGTGCATTCACATCATACCATTCAAGCAACACGCTGGCGTCCATCGCATGGCTATGGCATTGCCCGCAACGCAATGGAACGGGACAGCAAGGGCAAATCGGGCAAGGAGCCGCGCCGCTTTGAGCGGCCGCGCGGCGGCCCGGCGCGCTCGATCGCCGATCTCATGCCCGATGTCGGCCGCACTGCCTTCCGCCGCTTCGGCTTCATCCAGTCGAGCGTGGTGACGCGCTGGCCCGAAATCGTCGGCCCGCGCCATGCCCGGGTCTGCGCGCCCGAATCGATCCGCTTTCCCCCCGGCGAGAAGAGCGAGGGCATCCTTCAACTGGTCGTCACCCCGGCCCATGCCCCGATCATCCAGCACGTGATTCCCGAGATCGTCGAGCGGGTGAACCGCTTTTTCGGCTATAATGCCGTCGCCCGGGTCAAGCTGCGGCAAGGCGAGGTTAAGCCGCCCCAGGGCAGTCAGCCGGCGGCAGCGCCGCCTTCGCTCAAGCCCATCCCGATGGAACTGGGCGACAGTTTGCGCGATATCGGCGATCCGGAACTGCGCACGGTGCTCGAATCGCTGGCGCGCAGCCTTGGCTCGCAGGGCAAGGAGTGAATTTGACGATGCGTATCAAGAAGCTGTTGGGCCTTGCCGCCGTGGCCATGCTGTCGCTGGCCGCCACATCACCATCGCGCTCCAACTGGAACACCACCGTTGCGGTCACGCCCTCGGGCAGCCACGTGCTCGGAAACCCGGCGGCACAGGTCAAGCTCACCGAATTCATCAGCTATACCTGCCCCCACTGCGCCCATTTCGACCGCGACTCAAGCGACCGGCTGCGCGCCACCGGCGTGGCGCAGGGCAAGGTTTCGGTCGAAGTGCGACATCTCGTGCGCGATCCGATCGACTTGACCGCGGCCATGCTGACCAATTGCGGGCCCTCGTCGAAATTCTTCCTCAACCACACCGCCTTCCTGCGCAGCCAGGACACTTGGATCGCCGCGGCGAACACTGCCAGCGAGGCACAGCAGCGCCGCTGGTCCACCGGCGACATGCCGTCGCGGATGCGGGCGATTGCCGGCGATTTCGGCTTCTATCAGATCATGGCGACACGCGGATACGACCGGGTTTCCGTCGATCGCTGCCTGGCCGACCGGGCCATGGCGCAGCGGCTCGCCGCCCAGACCGAGGCCGCCGGCAAGCTTGGCATCCAGGGCACGCCCAGCTTCCTGATCAACGGCCGCCTGCTCGAGAGCGTCCACGGCTGGGATCAACTGCGTCCCCAGATCGAGTCCCGCCTCTGAACAGACCTGCGAATCTGTGGACACATCCGACAGGGCCTCACCACCCGTCTTCCAGCCGCCGCACCCTTGGTCTAGCCCTAGGCTCTGCGAGAAACAGGATTCCCTCGAAATGAAACGCGCCACCACCAGCCGCCTCCTGATCGCCGCGCTTGCCCTGCCGCTCGCGCTGGGGCTTGCCGCCTGCGACAAGGGCAGCGAGGACAAGGCCGGGCTGAGCGGAGAGCCGGTGCCCACCGTCGCCCCGCCCGCCGGCAAGGCCTGGACCGAAGTCGTGACCAAGACGCCCGAGGGCGGCTACCTGATGGGTAATCCCAATGCACCGATCAAGCTGATCGAGTACGGCTCGCTATCCTGCCCGCACTGCGCCAAGCTGGCGCAGGAAGGCTTTGCCAAGCTGACCGGCACCTATGTCGCCAGCGGCCGGGTCAGCTTCGAATTCCGCAGCTTCGCCATCCATCCGCAGGACGTGCCGCTGACCGTGCTCGCCTCCTGCGGCACGACCGAGGCCTTCATCCCGCTGGTCGAGCAGGCCTATGCCAATTTCGACGCCCTTGCCGCCAGCACCCAGGCAGGCGCGCAAAAGGCCGAGGCGGCGATGTCGCTGCCGGAGAAGGAGCGCTTCGTCGCCTTCGCCGATGCCACCGGCTATACCGATTTCTTCGCCGCACGCGGCATCGCCAAAGACCAGGGCCACGCCTGCCTTGCCGACTTCGCCCGCGCATCGGCGATCGCCCGGCAGGCCGAGCAATATGGCAAGGAAGGCATCGATTCGACGCCGACCCTGCTGATCAACGGCAGCAAGCTCGACGGCAACACCTGGGCCGAACTCGAACCCGCCCTGCAGCGCGCGGGCGCGCGCTAAACTCCGATGCAGATCAAGCGGCTCAAGCTCTCTGGATTCAAGAGCTTTGTCGAGCCGGCTGAACTGCGCATCGAGCCGGGACTGACCGGCGTCGTCGGCCCCAACGGCTGCGGCAAGTCGAACCTGCTGGAAGCGATCCGCTGGGTGATGGGCGAAAGCTCGCCCAAGTCGATGCGCGGCGCGGGCATGGAAGACGTGATCTTCGCCGGCACCGGCCAGCGCCCGGCGCGCGACTTCGCCGAAGTGGTGCTGCACGCCGAGATCGGCGACAACGACCAGGAGCTGGAAGTCGTCCGCCGGATCGAGCGCGGCGCGGGTAGCGCCTATCGCGTCAACGGCCGCGACGTGCGCGCCAAGGACGTCGCGCTGGTCTTCGCCGACGCCGCCACCGGCGCCCATTCGCCCGCCCTCGTCAGCCAGGGCCGCATCGCCGCCGTCATCGCCGCCAAGCCCGCCGAGCGCCGCCAGATGCTGGAAGAGGCGGCAGGCATCGCCGGCCTGCATGTGCGCCGCAAGGACGCCGAGCAGAAGCTGCGCGCGACCGAAGCCAACCTGGCGCGCCTCGAAGACATCATGTCGGGCCTCGACGCACAGATCGGCAGTCTGCGCCGACAGGCCCGGGCGGCCGAGCGCTACAAGGCAGTGTCCGACAAGATCAAGCTAGCCGAAGCGCGCATGGTCTTCGCCCGCTGGCGCGACGCCGCCGCTGCCGCCGAGGCCGCCAGGGCAGAAGCACAGGCCGCCGAAGCCCAGGTTGCCGCCGCGCAGGAAGCCAGCAAGCAGGCGCAGGCTGCGCAGCATCAGGCCGCCGAGGCGGCTGCCGAAGCCCGCGACGAACTGGCCGACCGCCGCGACGACGCCAGCGCCCACGGCCACCGCATGGCGGCGCTGACCTCGCAGCTCGAAGCGGTGGAAGAGCGGCTCGCCGATCTCCAGCGCCAGCGCGAAAGGCTGGAAAGCGATCGCGGCGATGCCGGACGGCTGACCCAGGACGCCGCCGAGGCCCTCGCCCGGCTGGAGCGTGAGCTGGAAGCGGGCGAAGCGGCCTTGCTGGAAAGCGAAGCGGCCCGCCCCGCGCTCGCCCAGGCGCTGGACAAGGCCGAAGCGCAGGTGCGCGGCAGCGAGCTGGCGCTGGCCCAGGCGACTGCGGCGCAGGCCGGGGTCGAAGCCGAATGGCGCGTCGCCGAGGCGGAACTGGCCCAGGCGCAGGCGCGCATCGCCCGGCTGGACAACGAAGCGGCCCGGCATGCCGCCACTCTCGCGGAACTGGCGAAGCAGGGCGATGCGGATGCCGCCGTCGCCTCGGCCAGGCAGCGCTGCGATGCGGCCACGGCGGCGCTGGCCAAGGCGCGCGATGGACTGGAGGCCATGCAGGCGCGCAAAGCGGAGCTGCAGCAGGCGCGCGACAGCGCTGCCTCTGCGCTCGCCTCCGCCCGCGCCGAATGCGCCGGGATCGAACGCGAACATGGCGCTCTGCTGCGCGACCGCGAGGCGCGGGCCAAGCAGGCTCAGGCGAAGCACGGCCTGCCCGCCGCCATCGACGAGGTCCGCGCCGCGCCGGGATACGAACGGGCGTTGGCCGCCGTGCTGGGCCGCGACGCCAAGTCCCCGCTGGGTCCCGCTCCGGCGAACGAGGACGGGCGTTTCTGGTCGGGCGCGGCAGTGCCTAAAGCTGTCGCGGGCAGCCTCGCCGCTCACGTCACCCAGTGTCCCGACGAGCTGAAGGCCCGCCTCGCGCTGGTCCATGTGGTCGAGGCTGACGATGGCCGCGCGCTCGGGCCCGGCGAATGGCTGGTCACCACTGCCGGCCACCTGCGCCGCTGGGACGGCTTTGTCGCGCGCGGCGAAGGCGCGGCGGAAGCGGCGCGGCTGGAGGCGGAAAACCGCTTTGCCGAGCTGGAGGAACTGCTCCCCGAAAAGCGCGCCGCGCTGTCCGAGGCAGAGCATGCCGAGGCCCGCGTCAGCCAGGAACTGTCTGAACTGCAACGCACCCTGGTGGCCGCCGAGCGCGAGATTGCCGGGGCCATGGAAGCCGAACGAAGCGCCCTGCGCGCGCTCGACCAGGCCGAAGACGCCCGCGCCCGCCTCGCCGCCCGCAAGGCCGAACTGGAAGCCATGGCCAGCGACCTTGCCGAACAGCGCGGACAGGCCGAGGCCGATTGCTCCGCTGCGCAGGACAGGCTCAAGGAACTGCCCGACGCCGACGCCGGCCGCGCCCAGCTCGCCGCCGCACAGGCGCTGCACGACAGCTCCAAGCAGGCGCTGCAATCCTCCTCGGCCGAACTCTCGATGCACGACCAGTCGCTGGCCGTCGCGCGCGAGCGGATGGCCGCCCAGCGCGCCGACCGGGCGAGCTGGCAGGCCCGCTCGGGCGACGCCGCCAATCGCCTTGCCGAAGTCACCCGGCGGCTGGAGGAAATCGACACCGAGCAGGCGATTGCCCAGGCCAAGCCCGCCTCGCTTCTGCGCGAGATCGAGGCGGGCGACGAAACCCGCAATCGCCTGAGCGCCGAACTGGCCGAAGCCGAATCGGCGGTCGCCAAGGCCAACGAGGAGGAGCGGCAGGCCGCCGCTGCTCTTTCGGGCCTGACCGAAGCGCTCGCCACGGCCCGCGAAGCACGCGCCGGCGCTGCCGCCCGCGCCGAGAACGAAGAGGCCCGCCGCGCCGAGATGGCCGGCATTTCCGGAGAACGCTTCCAGTGCCCGCCGCCGCTTCTGCCCGAACGCTTCGACTTCGCCTCGACCGAAGTCGCCGCCGCCGGCGAGGAAAGCGCCGCGCACGAACGCCTGATCGCCGAGCGCGAGCGGCTCGGCCCGGTCAACCTGATGGCCGCCGACGAACTGGCCGAGGCGGAAACCCGCCATGGCGCGAGCCTGGCCGAACAGGCCGAACTGACTGAGGCCGTCCACCGCCTGCGCGGCTCGATCGGCAACTTGAACCGCGAAGGGCGCGAGCGGCTGCGCAAGGCCTTCGAGGAAGTCGACACCCACTTCCGCCGCCTGTTCACCCGTCTGTTCGAGGGCGGCCAGGCGCACCTGGCCCTGATCGATTCCGACGATCCGCTGGAAGCCGGGCTCGAGATCTATGCCCAGCCGCCGGGCAAGCGGCTGCAATCGCTGACTCTGCTATCGGGCGGCGAGCAGGCGCTGACCGCCGTCGCGCTGATCTTCGCCCTGTTCCTCACCAATCCGGCGCCGATCTGCGTGCTCGACGAAGTCGACGCGCCATTGGACGACGCCAATATCGAGCGGTTCTGCGACCTGCTCGACGCGATGACCCTGGAAACCCGGACGCGTTACCTCATCGTCACCCACAACGCCGTGACCATGAGCCGCATGCACCGCCTGTTCGGCGTCACCATGGTCGAACGCGGCGTCTCGCGCCTGGTCAGCGTCGACCTGGGCGGGGCGGAGAAATTGCTGGCGGCGGAGTAGGCACTCCGCCCCCTCCCCTTACTGCGCGGCGGGAATCGCCTGGCCGGGCTGCCAGCCATCGGGCGGAACCACCCGGGCCTTGGGCAGCAGGGCATCGAGCTCAGCCACAACCGTGGGGTTGAGATCGTAGCTGCCGGTGTTGTTGTAGAACATGCCGTTCTGCAGCGGCACGACGAAGGTGACGCCCTTCTTGGCCATGGCGTTGGAGATCGCCTGGTTGATCACCGCGGCGATCTGCTCACGGACGAAGGTCTGGGAAAGCAGAACCGGAGCCAGCATGGTCTGAAGTTCCCGCTGGCCGGCCTGCTGCATGTTCTGGATCGACTGGGCCTGCTGCTGCAGCGCGGCCTGTGCAACCGTGCCGCCCTGACGATCGCGGTTGAACTTCTCGATCAGCGGCTGGATCTGCGCGTTGATCTGCGTCTGGCGCGCCTGGGCGGCATCGATCTGCGCCTTGTAGGTGGCCTGGCGCTCCTGGTTCGCAGCCTTGAAGGCGCTCGACGCAGCGACCACTTCCTCGGAATTGACTACCCCCAGGCCCGGGATCATTTGCGGCTTGGGCGCGGTGGCGGCGGGCAACGTGGGGGCAGCCAGGGCAGGGCCGGCCAGAGCGATCAGGGACAAGCCGGCAAGGCCGGCGAGCAGGTGCGATTTCATCTGGGTCATCCTTTGCAAATCCGGATTGTCAGGGAATTGGCGCGGCCATCGGGCCTGCGCGCGGCTATGTCAATCGCACTGTCCCGAAGCTGAACACAACTAAGGTTCAATCCAGCACAAAGCGCGGGCCGGGGCCGGCCGCGGCGGCGCGGTCGTCGCGGTTGTAGAGCTGGCAGCGCTGCAGGCTGAGGCAGCCGCAACCGATGCATTCCTCCAGCTTGGTGCGGGTGCGGGTTAGCAACTGGATCTTGGCGTCGATCTGCTTGCGCAGGCCGCGGCTGATCCGCTGCCAGTCCGACAGGGTCGGCGTGCGCCCCTGCGGCAAGGTCGCCAGCGCTTCCTCGATCTCGCCCAGGCCCAGGCCGAGCCGCTGGGCGATGAGGATGAAGGACAGGCGGCGAATGTCCGATCGCAGGAAGCGGCGCTGGTTGCCCGATGTGCGCAGCGACTGAAGCAGCCCCCGCGCCTCGTAGAAACGGATCGCCGACACCGCGAGCCCGGTACGCTTGGCCAGCATGCCGATCGGAATGAGGTCGTTTCGGTCCATCCTCGCTTCCCAATATTGCTTGACCTCAAGTTATCTTCAGGTTGCAGATTCACCAAGCGAAATGATTCGCATTCGAAACATGAATGTATTTCAAGGAGTTGTAGCCATGTCCAAAGGTCAACTGGAACATACGAATATCACCGTAAGCGATCCGGAGCGCAGCGCCGCCCTGTTCAAGCGCCTGTGCGGCTGGCACGAGCGCTGGCGCGGACCGTCGCAGATGGGCGGCTGGACCGTGCATGTCGGCGACGGGCAGGCCTACCTCGCGCTCTACACCGACGGCAGCGGCCCCCTGCACCACGCCAAGGGCGCGCCGCTCAATCATGTCGGGCTGGTGGTGGACGATCTCGACGGGGCGGAACGCGTGGTGATCGAGGCCGGGCTCGAGCCGTTCAACCACATGGACTACGAGCCGGGCCGCCGGTTCTATTTCTTCGACTGGGACGGGATCGAGTTCGAGGTGGTGAGCTACAATTAGAGCAAGCTCCCCGGCGCCGGAGCAAGGCCCCCTCCCCCGGCCCAGCGCTCAGCCGTTTGCTCCACCGCGATTTCATCCTCCCATGTGACGCAGAGCGCCAGCGCGTCCTCGGGCGTGCCTTCCAACCAATAGCGCTGCGCCGCGTGGCTGAGGATCAACGGCATGCGATCGTGCACTTGCGCCATCTGCGGGTGGCCGTCGACCATGACCAGGGTATAGACTTCGCCCCATTCGGGCGTGTTGCGCCACAGGCCCGCGACGGCGAAGACCTCCTCGCCCGGAAGCGAATACCAAGTGCGGGTCATCCGCCCCTTCGCGCCCTCGGCCTCGGCCCAGGCGCTGACCGGGACCAGGCAGCGGCGATGGACAAAACTGTCGCGCCAGAAGGGGGTGGTGAGCTTGTCCTCGCGGGCATTGGTCACCGGCTTGGGCTTGAGCGCCTGGCCCTGCTTGCCCTTGAGCACCAGCGGAAAGCCCCAGTGCATCGAGCGCACCTGCCCTTCGGCCAGGACCAGCCCCGGATAGCCGGGATAGACTTCCGCCGCATGATTGGCACCGCCGACGGAGGTGGCCCCGAACAGCCGGGCGATCTCCTCGGCGCCCTTGTACATGCGGTAGAGATTGCACATCAGGCCCAAACCTCAGGCATTGCCGGCAACCCAGCAGGCCAAAGCCATCAGCAGCCCCGCCATGCGGTTGGAGCGGAAGCGGGCGAGGGCATTTTCGGCGTCGGATGCGTCCAGCGTGGCGACCTGCCACAGCAGGTGCAGCGCCAAGGGCAAGAGCGCCAGCAGCGCCAGCCAGTCCAGCCGCAGCAGCCAGAAAGCGCCGAGCCACAAGGCCATGGCGGCGAGGTAGAACAGCCCCACGCCTCCCTGCACCCGCTCGCCCATGCGCAGGGCGCTGGATCGGATGCCGACCAGGGCGTCGTCCTCGCGGTCCTGCAGGGCGTAGATCGTGTCGTAACCCACCACCCAGCAGATCGAGCCGGCATAGAGCAGGCCGAGCACTGCCAGCATGTCACCCCGCAATTCGACCCAGCCCACCAGGGCGCCCCAGGAGAAGACCAGCCCCAGCCACACCTGCGGCCACCAGGTGATCCGCTTCATGAAGGGATACATGGCGACCGGGGCCAGGCTGGCCAGCGCCACCAGTTGCGCCTGCCAGCGCAGTTGCAGCAGCACGGCAAGGCCGATCAGGCACAGCGCCAGCAGCCAGGCCCAGGCGGCGCGCTTGCTCACCCGGCCGCTGGCGACGGGCCGCGCGGCGGTGCGCGCCACCTGCCGGTCAAGATCGGCATCGACGAGATCGTTGTAGACGCAGCCCGCCCCGCGCATGGCGATCGAGCCCAGCAGCAGCCAGAGGACAAGCCGCCACTGCGCCTCCCCGCCCGCCAGCAGCACGCCCCAGGCGCAGGGCCAGAACAGCAGCCACCAGCCGATCGGCCGGTCGAACCGCGCGAGCAGCGCGAAATCGCGCAGGCGCTGCGGCAACATGGCGACAAGGCCGCGGTGCTGGCTGTCGGGGACGATCTCGGCGGTCATATTTGGCGTTTCTATTTGGCTTGATCGACGGCCACTGGAACTATGCTGTTCACTTTGTCTACGAAGATTTCGTACTGAAATCGGCCGAGATGACCAAACACGCCCGGCTTGACGGTTCGACGCCCTTCGAAATCAATTTTGTACAGCGGTGCTTCCGGAATTCTTGCACTTTTGAGTGCGGGATCGGCCATGGACAGCCAAATGCGGTCCCCACCTTCGCCATAGCCACAGGCTTTTGCAGGATCAGCGCAGAAGCGAGATAGCTCAAAGTCCGTACCCCAAAGGCCGGTCCACCGCTGCCTCGGCGTCATTTCAAAGCATTGATCGACTGGCGGTAGGTCGACAAGACCACCGTATCGAACCTTATCCAGGCAATCTTCGAAAATCCCCGGGGCCCCCGCCCTGATCGCCTCTATGTCCTTTTCCGACAATTGCGGTTTGCGTTGCTCACACGCCCACACAAGACAAACGGCTATCATCGCCAGGAGAATACTGAATCTTGGCAGTTTCACCCGCTGATCATGGCTTCCAGAGCGTGCAAGCGCAAGAAAGAGGGCTAAATCTAGAGAATTGGGTTTTTGCTTTCGTGTCAACGATGAGCAGATTATCTGAACCCATGCCCGCCACCCCCGCCTGGCCCCCGAAAAGCGCCCCGCGCCTGTTCGTCGATCCGCCGTTGGAGACGGGAACCTCCTTCGCCATCGCAGGCCCTCAGGCGCATTACCTGCTCAAGGTGATGCGCGCCTCGGAAGGCGATGTGGTGATCCTGTGCGACGACGTCACCGGCGAATGGGCGGCGCGCATCGGTTCCATCGGCAAGCGCGAGCTTCTGGTCACGCCCGAGGAATTGCTGCGCGAGCGCGAGGACGTGCCGGACTTCACGCTCTGCGCCGCCCTGCTCAAGAAGGACCGCTTCGACCTGGTGCTCGAAAAGGCCTGCGAGCTGGGCGCGGCGCGGATCCAGCCGGTGCTGACGCGCCGCTGCGTCGCCGACAAGCTCAACCTCGACCGCGCCCGGGCGATCCTTGTCGAAGCCGCGGAGCAATGCGCGCGCACCGCCCTGCCGGAACTGGCCGAGCCGGTGAAGCTCGATGTGCTGCTCAAGGGCTGGGATGCAGGCCGCGCACTGTTCTTCGCCGACGAAGCGGGCGGCGACCGGGCTGCCGAGGCCTTCGCCGCGCAAGAGGGCCCCGCCGCGTTGCTCACCGGCCCCGAAGGCGGATTCGACGATGCCGAACGCGCCGCCATCCGCGCCCTGCCCCAGGCCCGCGCCGTATCGCTCGGCCCCCGCATCCTGCGCGGCGAGACGGCGGCGATTGCCGCTACCGCCCTGTGGATGGGGCTGGCGGGCGACTGGTAGGATCCTCCCCTTCAGGGGAGGGGAACCATCCGAAGGATGGTGGAGGGGCACCCTCGAGATAACTCTACCTCTCGACGTCAAGTTGTCCGGCCTGTGCCCCTCCACCATCGCTCCGCGATGGTCCCCCTCCCCCTTCGGAGGAGGATTTTATGCTGGCGCTCGCCGAATCCGTCGCCTAACCGCCCCAGCATGAGCACGCGGCAGGCGACAGATCGCGACGATCCGGTGATCGAGGATGTCAGGCAACTCGCAGAGCCTATGGCTGCGGGCGAGAAGCCTGCGAAGCAATGGCGCATCGGCACCGAGCACGAAAAGCTGGTCTACGACACCAAGGACCACCACGCCCCCTCCTATGACGAGCCCGGCGGCATCCGCGATCTCTTGATGGCGCTGCGCGAGTTCGGCTGGGAGCCGATCGAGGAAGGCGGACATGTCATCGCGCTGAAGGGCGCGGACGGCAATGTCAGCCTGGAGCCTGCCGGCCAGCTCGAACTGTCGGGCGCGCCGCTGGAAAACCTGCACCAGACCTGCGCCGAAACCGGCCGTCACCTGAAACAGGTCAAGGAAATCGGCGCACGCACCGGCAAGGGCTTCCTCGGCCTGGGCATGTGGCCCGACAAGACCCGCGACATGCTGCCGATCATGCCCAAGGGGCGCTATGCCATCATGCTGCGCCACATGCCGCGCGTCGGCAGCATGGGCCTCGACATGATGCTGCGCACCTGCACCATCCAGGTCAACCTCGACTATTCAAGCGAGGCGGACATGGCGCAGAAGTTCCGCGTCGGCCTGGCGCTGCAGCCGCTGGCGACCGCGCTGTTCGCCAATTCGCCCTTCACCGAAGGCAAGCCCAACGGCTACCTTTCCTATCGCAGCCACATCTGGTCGGACACCGATCCGCACCGCACCGGCATGCTGCCCTTCGTCTTCGATAGGCATTTCGGCTACGAACGCTATGTCGAATACATGCTCGACGTACCGATGTACTTCGTCTTCCGCGACGGGAAATACATCGATGCCGCCGGGCAGAGCTTCCGCGACTTCATGGCCGGCAAGCTCCCGGCGCTGCCCGGCGAGCGCCCGCACATGAGCGACTGGGCGGACCACTTGTCCACCGCCTTCCCCGAAGTGCGCCTCAAGAGCTTCCTCGAGATGCGCGGGGCCGACGGCGGCCCGTGGAACCGCATCTGCGCCCTGCCCGCCTTTTGGGTCGGCCTGCTCTATGATCAGGGGGCGCTCGATGCCGCCTGGGACCTGGTGAAAGGCTGGGACATGGAAGGGCGCGAGGCGCTGCGAGGCGCGGTGCCGAAGCTGGCGCTTGACGCGCCACTTCCCGGCGGGGGCAAGCTGCGCGACGTTGCGGCCGAAGTGCTCGCCATCTCCCGCGCCGGCCTCACAGCGCGCGGCCGGCTCAATTCGACCGGCGACAACGAGACCATCTTCCTCGCCCCGCTCGACGAGATCGTCGCAAGCGGCAAGGTGCCGGCGCAGCGGCTGCTCGACGATTACAATGGAATCTGGGCGGGCGACATCACGCGGGTATACGAACAGAGCTTCTGATGATCGTGGTGATCGGACAGTTCCGCCTGCCGCCCGACGCACTGGAAGAAGCCCGCCCTGTCATGCGGCAGGTCATGCTTGCAACCCGTGCCGAGCATGGCTGCATACAATACAACTATTCCGAGGACCTGCTCGATCCCGGCCTCATCCAGGTCAGCGAGGTGTGGGAGACCCGAGAGCAACTCGCCGCGCATCTGGAAACGGAGCACATGGCGCTTTGGCGGCAACAGCGGGAGGCGCTGGGCATGAGCGGCCGCCAACTCAAGGCCTACGAAACGGACGTAGGAACAGAGCTCTGACCGCCACTCCTCTCCCACCGGGAGAGGATACGAAGACTTGCCTGAGCGCAGCAAAGGCTAGTCGTAGTTGGTGAGGCCGATCCCCTCACCCAGCTTCGCCTAGGCAACAGGTTGCCAAGGCTGCGCAACCCTCTCCCGACGGGAGAGGGAATGGATTTCTACTCCGCCGGCTGCAACTGCGGCCTTCTGGAGCGCACCATCCGCCCCAGCACAGTCAGCGGCCGGGTAATCAGGCCGTGCTGTTCCATCCATTCGGAATATTCGCGGTACTTTGGATCCTCACCGCCAAGGTGCTTTTCCTCGGTCTTGGCCCGCCAGTAATAGACCGCGCTGACCAGCCCCAGGATCGCGGTGTTGCGCACCATGTCGGTCAGCGAATGGCTGGTCGCCCACCAGGGCATGGTCGCGCACCACCAGAACAGGTTCTTGGACAGATAGGCCGGGTGGCGGGTGAAGGCATAGGGGCCGTTGGTGATGATGCCGCGATAGGTGAGGTTGGAAAAGCGTAGGCCGAATGCCACGGTCGCCCAGGCATAGATTGCGGTGAGAAGCACCAGCAGGCCGCCCCACAGCCACAGCAGCGCGGTATGCCCCTGCAGCCACATGGCCCAGTCGCCAGTCTGGGGGTGATAGTCCAGCGGACCGTCGCCGCCCATCAGGATGAACGGCGGATAGCAGATCAGCGCCGCCACCCAGCCGGCCAGGTAGGGATTGGCCGTGCGGATCTGCGCATCGAGCGGCTTCATGGTGACGAGATAGCCGACCATGGCGATCTGCACGTCGACGACGAACAGCAGCTCGATGAGGCTACTGGCGATGCGCACCGGATCGCCCGCCAGCGAAGCCAGATCGAGCGAGACGATACTGGCGAAACCGCCCGGCAGGATCGAGATCATGAAGGCGCAGAAAAAGCCCTTCACCGTCCAGGCGCGCCAGTGATGGGCGACTTCCGCCCCGTCCCACGGCTCGCGCCCGATCAGCATGGCGCCGAAATGCCAGGCCCCGTCGCGCGGATTGACCAGCACCCGGTCGAGCCAGACGACATAGGGGATCGACAGCAGGAACATCGGCACGGCGGCCGCGCCCAGAACTTCCATCGAAAAGAGATATTGCCCGCGCCAGTACCAGCGGGCCACGCAATAGATCGCGGCGATGATCGCCCAGGTTGCCCACAGGCCCGCCAGCTTGGTGATCGATATGTCGATGACATCGCCGACCGGGCGCGGGCGCGACCAGTCTATGCCGGTCGAACT